>MPOY01000269.1 GCA_001896715.1 Methanoculleus sp. EBM-46 | reverse complement strand
TCTCTCTCGTGTGCCGGGAAACGAGGTGGTGGTGATCAGCGGCAGGGACCGGTACACCCTGGATGCCTGGTTCCGGGGGATGGATATCGGGCTCATCGCCGAGCACGGTGTCTGGACAAAGGAGCGTTCCGGGGAGTGGCGGATGCACGAAGGGCTCTCCAGCGACTGGAAAGAGGAGATCTACCCGCTCCTCGAACTCTACACCGACCGCACGCCCGGCGCGTTCATAGAAGAGAAGGACTTCTCCCTCGTCTGGCACTACCGGAGGACCGAACCGATCCTCGGCGCGCAGCGGGCAAAGGACCTCAAAGACGACCTCCTGCACCTGACGTCGAACCTCAACGTCGGCGTCATGGAGGGCAACAAGGTCATCGAGATCAAGAACACCGTCGTCGATAAAGGGAGGGCGGCGTTGAACTGGGTCTCGCGGCACGCCTGGGACTTCATCCTCGCCATCGGGGACGACAGGACCGATGAAGATCTCTTCGCGGCGATGCCGCCCGATGCCTACTCGATCAAGGTCGGACTCGCCCCGAGCAGGGCACGCTTCAACCTGGTCTCGCAACGGGACGTCCTGCCACTGCTCCGGAGGTGTATCGAGTGCGGCAGGGAGGGGGTGACCCGGAAAAGAGAGAAACCGGGGAGGGAGAAGAGTCTTATCGGGTCGACTGCTCCGGTATGACGGATCGCACCGTCAGGAAGACCGGTCCTCTGAGGTCCACCTTCTTGTTGTGGTCGGTGATATACCGCATCGCGTACTCCTCGATACGGAGGTTGACGTCGGAAGGAAGCTTCGACATCTTCACCTGGACTGTGGTTCCCTCCCCGCACCGTGCAGCCTCCTCGATCCGGGCGGCGGCAAGGCCTGCCACGGCATCGAGGTAGGTGATGCCGGTAGAGACCCCGTCATGCCGGACGGATGCCCACTTCTCGGTATCAGGGACACCGAGGACCGAACCGTCGTGAACATAGACCTCGTTTGCGCACGCAGGTCCGCAGAGTTTCGTGTTGGACTCGGGCTCCTCAACGATCACCTCGACCTCTCTCCCCGCAATCTCGCCCTTCCACGCGGTGAACGCGCACGGGCCCGGGGCGGTTGCGTGCCCGGCAGCCGTAGCACGGATCGCCTCCGCCATCCGCTTCCCAATCGTCGACGCCGGTTCCGTGCGGAGATGGACGGCGCCCGCGATATCGCGGTCGGAGAGGGTCTGCGGGAAGAACTGCGGGTAGGTGAGCTCGCGGATATCGTTAGACCGGTAGGCGATCATGGCGAGCCGTTCCACCCCGAGACCGAGGTTCATCACCGGCACGCCGATCCCGTACTCCGCGAGCGCCGAGGGCGAGTAGATGCCGAACGTGGCGACCTCGACCCAGTCGAGGACCGGGTGGCGGGCGTAGACCTCGGTCTGGGTCCCGGGCATGTAGTACTTCGACCGCTTCTCGTCGGGCTGGAACCTGAACTCGGTGAACCCGAAGGCCGAGAGGAGGGCCTCGCTGACGGCTTTCCCCTCTTCGAGGGTGACGTCCTCCCCCGCGACGACGCAGGAGGCCGAGTGGTAGGCCATCAGGCGGGTCGGCCCCTCCTCCTGCTCCCGCCGGAAACAGCGGTCCACCGAGAAGAGCCGGATAGGCAGATGTCGCTTCTCCCAGATGGCCGAGAGCGTCAGGAACCAGCCGCTCGTCATATGGCTCCGGAGGGTGTTGCGCGACGACTCGGGGGCGAGCGCGCGGAACTCGGGGAAGACCGCGTCGAGGATATGCACCACGGCGGCATCGTCGGCCTCGAGGACGGCCGCAAGCTCGTGCGTCAGGTCGTCGCCGTCGATCGTCCCCTTCTTGTAGCCGTGAAGGGTTTCGCGGAGTCTCTCCTCGACCGGGGGCGTGATCGCGCGGCCGAGGATCGCCTCGATCCCCTCGATCTGCTTTCTTGCAATCCCGACATTCGGGCGGGGCAGGCCGCCGAGGTAGAAGACCCGGTCGAGGACGGCCATCGCTTCGGGCCCGAACTGCCGGTAGATATCCGCTTCCTCGACGATCAGGGGGTTCATCGCCTCGTCAAACCCCATCGAGAGGTAGGTCTCGCGGAGCCTCTGCGTGATCTCAAATATCGGGTGCGCCGTGGCCCGGGTATACCTCAGGCGGGGATATTGGCCCGAGATCCCCGGCGGGGTCAGCACCGACGGCCCTTCGTGCCAGGCGTGCTCGAAGTCCTCTCTCGCTCTCTTTTTGAACTCTTCCACATCGAATCTCATATCTTCCGCTCCAGGCAGACGACCCGGCTTGCCGGGCTCTCGTCCTTTACGGTATAGTCGCAGTGTTCTGCAATCTTCTCGGCAAACGCCCGCACATCGCTATGTTCGGGCATCTGGCCTCTCTGCAATCGTTTTCTACTGTATCCCAGGTACATATAACCTTTCACTTCGACGAATCGGGCGCCGGAGTCCTGGTAGATCGCCGCATATCCTTCAGGCGCAAAGTCGTTGTAGCCGCGCACCACGGTGGTCCGGATAGCGGAACGGCGGCCGGCAAGCCCGGCAAGGCTCTCCTGGATGCAGTCCCAGTAGTCTTTTCGCGGCCGGCAGAGGCCGAGGTAGGTCTCCCGGTCGGGAGCATCAAGAGAGACGTAGACCTGGTAGGGCCGGCACCGCGCGAGGACGTCGGGCCGGGTGCCGTTCGAGACGAGGAACGTCGTGTACCCGCCGGCGTTGAGGCCGTCGATGAGGTTTGGGAGTTGCGAGTAGCAGGTCGGCTCTCCCGAGAGGGATACCGCGACCATCGTGGGGCGGAGGGCCTCCGCGAACCGTTCCGGCGCGACGTAAGGCGATACCTTGTAGCCCGCGAGCGCCTTCTTCTGGAGGCGCGGGAGGCTCTCTATGATCGCCTCCGGCGGACACTCCTCCTCCTCCACGACCTCGTGCTCGAACGACCGCCAGCAGAAGAGGCACTGCTGGTTGCAGCGTAGCGTCGGCGTCATCTGGACGCAGCGGTGGCTCTCGATGCCGTAGAACTGTGCCTTGTAGCACATAGCTCCGCCCCGGAGTGCCCGCTTGTTCCACATGCAGGG
>MPOY01000529.1 GCA_001896715.1 Methanoculleus sp. EBM-46 | reverse complement strand
AAGAACCAAGAAGTGGGTATACCAGAGTTATCTCTCTCCTCTGCTCCGCGCAGAAGTTCTTGAGTACGCAATTCCCGAGAATCCCCGGCACCCGATGCAGGCGTACCGGACAAAGAAGTGAAAAGGGCTGAGCACAGGAAACCGCTAGAGAAGCTGCCGGCATCGGATTCGGGGCAGCACGTTGATCCGGGCACCAACCGCCTTTTTCATGGGTTAAGCATGAGGCTCTGCATCATAGAGATTTCGGGAGTGAATTGTTCATCGCAACGCGTGCCGACTCTTCCTCAAGGAGAACTTCGAAATGCACCGGATCACCCTGTCAATCGAGCCTGAATGGTGCGATCGGTCGTTTCACTCTATTCCCTGCTCCTTCCGGCTCGTCAAAAGGGAAGTACTCCTCCATCCAGAGGTCGCCCAGTTTTGCACCTTCTTCGATGAACTCTTTGACTCCTCTCAATTCCGATGCCTTTTGAGCCTGTGTATACCCCTGTTCGCTCCGATAAAGGATCCAGACCTCTTCCGGAGCGAGGGCATTCACGAAGATCGGTGAATGGGTGGTCACCATCAACTGCGTTCTGGTTGATGCAGCTCTAAATTCCTCGGCAAGTACTGCGAGATGGCGGGGATGGAGCTGGTTTTCCGGCTCTTCGATGCCGATGAGGAGGGGGGGTTCCGGGTCGCTCAGCATGGTCAGGTATGCGAACATCTTCATGGTTCCGTCCGAGGCGAATTTTGCAGGTACCGGTTGCTCGAACGGGGCGTCTTTTATCTGGAGGAGGAGTCTGCCGTCTGCAAGAAGGACTGAATCGACCTTTTCGAGGCGGGGAATCCTCTCAGAAAGAGCGGTCAGTATTGTGTTGAGAGTATCAGGGTGTTGCTCCTTGAGGTACTGAATCACGTTTGGCAGGTTGTCGCCGGTCGAAGAGAGGTGCTCCTGCGGCCCGGCTTCAGGCAAACCTCTCGTCGCATCTGCGCTCAGGTACGAGAGATACCATCCTGTGATAAATCGACGAAGGGCGCTGACACGGGGATGCTTTGCAAACTGGCCGAGCGTATTGACAGCCAGAACCTCCGGTGAATCAAGCATCTCTTCTTTGCGTTCGTCCTGCTCGTCAGGCATTTCCCCGGTGATTACTTCCCCCGATCCGTTCCTGAAATCAAGGAATTTGAATGGCTTTCCGTTTGTTTTTCGGCGCCACTGAAGCCACTCCTCTGCAACGTAGGGGCCCTTCTTACTCTCCCCGATCGCGAGATGATATGTT
>MPOY01000169.1 GCA_001896715.1 Methanoculleus sp. EBM-46 | reverse complement strand
TTTAGCGGCCACACCCACACCTACGAGCGCTACCGGGTGAACGGGACGGAGTACGTTGTCGCCGGGTGCGGCGGCGGGCCGTTCTACCCGCTTAGCGAGGAGAAGCCCGAAGGCTACCGGGCGGGCCGCGAAGAGACGCTCGGCTACATCCGGGCAACCATCAGCCCGGTATCGATCGGCATCGAGGTGGTGCCGGTCGCAGATGTCACGGAGAATGGCGGGGTGACGATGCATCCGGCAGGGGCCGTCATCGATACCGTCCGCCTCAATACGGCCGGCGGGTGGTGGAGCGTGCTCGCATCCGCCCCCGGCGTATGGGAATTACCAGGATTATGGAGACGATGATGATGCAGAAGAAACTGATATGGACGCTGCTCGCGCTCCTCTGCGCGGGCATGCTGGTAAGCGCCGCATCGGCGGCGCCGACGACCGAACTGCACGTTGCAAAGATAGCATCCGACGGGGTCGCCGTCATAAACGAGACGACGGTCGATTACCGCTGGATGGAGAAGAACCTCCCGGTCCTCGGCGACGGCGTGACTCACTACTACCACCAGGGACCGGTCTTTGAAGGAGACAAGTGGGATCCCCTGGAGACGACGAACTTCAAGGGCAGAGGAGCCGTGAAGGGAACGAACATTCGTGACCTCGCCGAACTGGTCGGCGGCGCCGCACCCGGCGACGAGATCATGGTCCGGGCGGCGGACGGCTACCACGTCGAGTTTGCCTACGAGAACGTCTACAACCCCGACCCGCGCCAGGGCCCCATAGGGATCTGCTGGTACAACGGCGCCGAAGCCGGAGCAGGCGAGCGGCAGGGGTGCGGCTACGTCCCTGACTACTACACCGGTATGCGTCTTGTCTTCTTTGCGGATAACTCGACCAACAGCGAGGGCCTCAACGTCTACGGGAACCAGGACATGTATGATACCCTCCCCGAATCAGCGCAGCACTTCTACGACCTCTATCCCTCCACCGGCGGCCTCACGGTGAAGTGGGTGGACGAGGTCCGGGTCTATGCCGGCGGATTCTCCGGCGAACGGGGGGCTCTTGCGGGATCCCTCACCACCCCGGTGGCAAAAGCGACGACCGAGGCGGCAAAAGCCCCGCTCTCCCTCATGGTGACGCTCGCCGCGGCACTCGGAGCGGTGGCGCTCCATGCCCGGAGGGAGGCATGATCCCGGTGCGCCGGATCTCTCTCCCCCTCATCCTGGTGCTGATCGGTGCCCTGGCCCTCGGGGCCGGGTGTACCGATACCGGTTCCGTCGACGACTATCCTGCCTGGAACCTGACGCTTGCCGGAGACCGGGAACAGGTCCTCACCCACCCGGAGATCAGGGCCCTCCCGGCCGCCGAAGGCTACGGCTACTCGGTCTCGACGGT
>MPOY01000520.1 GCA_001896715.1 Methanoculleus sp. EBM-46 | reverse complement strand
ATCCGTTGCGTTGAGCAGAACCGCAAAGAACGACAGGTTATCGTTTTCGGCGATCACATCGATGAGATTCATCCCCTCAACCGGTTCGGGAGTAACAGGACCGGGGGTAGCAGGACCGGGAGTAACAGGGCCGGGCGCAACCGGTTCAGGGGTAACAGGACCGGGAGCAACCGGCTCAGGGGTAACAGGACCGGGAGCAACCGGCTCAGGGGTAACAGGACCGGGAGCAACCGGCTCAGGGGTAACAGGGCCGGGAGTAACCGGTTCGGGAGTAACAGGGCCGGGAGTAACCGGTTCGGGAGTAACAGGACCGGGAGCAACCGGCTCAGGGGTAACAGGGCCGGGAGTTACGTTGGATTTGCCGTGCGTGGTTGTGATTGACAGTCCTGCAACCGCCCGGTCCAGGCGTGATTCGTAGCGGGAGTTGAAATCCATGAGATCGCAGTAGATGAGCCAGATGGTCTCACCGTTGGATATGGAGTAATCCCACATATCGGGGGTTGATGTGATGTAACTCCCGTTCTCGTAGACTACGAGCCAGAGCCAATCCCCCTGGTAGAGATGGCCGTTGATGTGATCGATTACCAGGAGATTTCTGGTTGAATAGAGATATGTCGAGTAATTCAGCGCCCCTGTCCGGGCCACCGCATCCAGCGCGCCGATCGGCGTATCTCTCTTCACCTCTATGGGGTTGTCGAGGTTGAACGGCTGGAGCTTGAAGACCTCCGCCGGATCGATAGTGACGTTATACCTCCCTATAACCTCCATGTTCTCTGGAAATCTGTCTGCGAGGTAATCCCCCTTTGCGAACGCTACCGCCGCGCCCGCTTCCCGGATCTCGCCCGGGAAGACGAATTGTGACTGATCCTCCGGCACCTGGACCGCGACAACGGGACCGGCCAGGGCGAGGATGCATATGACGGCAAAGATGCCGAAGACTCGTTTTAAAGCCATTGTAATCACCTTTTCTGCCTGACCCGGGCGCTCGTGACTGGAGCCGGGCCGTGATGAGGACGACAGCGGGAACTGGATCCGCCCCCCGGACTGCACCTGCGCGGTGCTGCGGGCTGAGCCGCCAGACCTCCCGGGGGTATTCGGCCGTGACTGACAGAGCGGGCATCTCTTGGCAAAAGAATGTTATATAATTTTGGTAAGATAAAATTGCAAGCCAGCTGATGTGACGATCAGCTGCCCAATCACCCCGGGTTCTGGGATACGATACTGTCCCGGCAGCAGTTTCTGCCCGGGGGATCTGGCCGCGAGAAGATCCCCGCTACAGCGACCCGCGGCGCCGATACAGGCACGAACCCCTCCGGCATCGCCGCAACGGAGTCGCAAAAAAAGGTGAGTCTTATATAGCCCCGAAGGCCGTTACGGCGCCCCGGCCGCCAGATCCTCAAGGGCGGCCACCCGCTTCTCAAGCGACGGGTGCGTCGAGAAGAGCTCCATCAGGGTGTTCCCCGAGAGGGCCGGTATGATGAAGAAGGCGTTTGCACCCTCCACTTCCTGCTTCTTCTCGGCCGGGATGTAATCCATCCGTCCGCTGATCTTCTTGAGTGCCGATATCAGCGCACGGGGGTTATCCGTCAGTTCGGCGCTGCCCCGGTCCGCGGCAAACTCCCGGTAGCGGGAGAGTGCACGGGTGAGGAGCGTGCTCACCAGCCAGACGACGATCGAGACGACGTAGACCAGGATCAGTGCACCCATGTTGTTGTCGCGGTTGCCGCCGCCAAAGAGGCTCATGAAGAACCAGTTCCTCATGATCAGGAAGGCAAGCATCGAGAGGAAACTCGCCATCGTCAGCGTCAGCATATCCCGGTTCTTCACGTGCGCCATCTCGTGGGCGAGCACCGCCTCGAGTTCCTCGCGGGTGAGCATCCGCATGATCGAGTCGGTCACCGCCACGACGGCATGGCTCGGGCTTCTTCCGGTCGCAAACGCGTTCGGCACCGGGGAAGGCATGACCCCCACCTGCGGTTTCGGGAGGCCGGCCCTCACGGCAAGGCCTTCGATCATCCGGTGCAGCTCCGGGTACTCGTCCTCTGCGACGATCCGGGTGCCGGTGCTCCAGAGCACGAGTTTATCGGAGAAGAAATACTGGAGGAACGCCATCCCGGCAGCAACCACCAGGAGGAACTCAAAGGGAAATCCGAGGGCGTAGAGGACGCCCAGGAAGATCAGGTAGACTATGAGGAGGAGAAACGACGTGAGAAGCATCCTCATCGTCAGACCGAAGTCGCGCGTCCACTTCATGACAGAGATCTATTGGACCGGATCGCTATTAAGATATACGCCGGAATCGCCCCGGGCGCTCACGTCCGGACCGGCTTTTCGCGCATCCGGCGCCCTCAGGAGAACGTAGCGGCATGCCGGGCTCCCGCTCACCGTGGCCCGCACCATCGGCGCACCCGGCACGATGCCGTGGCCGCCCGGAAGAAGAGCAAGAGTCTCGCGTGGCCCGGCCGTGCCGATAACACTACAGAACCCTTTTTACGGTCCCGGCAGTTACCAGTAAGTATGGAAGAGATCGATCCGGAGTCCCTGGGCGAGGTCGCGTACGGGATCTTTGAGGTCTACCTCAACCGTGAACTCCGTCACCCGGGCTCGCACCTCTTTGAGCTCGTCGAACAGGGTACCGATTTTACAGACGATGCCGCCCGGGTCTTCGAGCGGTTCGGGGAGGATTATCCGGATCTCGCCGGTGCGCTTATCCGCCGGTTCGGCGGGATCGATGCGGTCTATGCATCGATCAGGGCGGGCGAGGGCATCCTGCCCTCAAAGACGACCCGGATGTACTGGATCGTCCAGGATGCGCCGGGCCCTCTTGAGCGGGGCCTCGACGACGAACAGGTGGGGAAATGGCTCATCTTCGTCCCTCCGGGCGAGGCCGACGAGGCGTGGCGGAAGATCCGTGACGCGACGGCGAGAGGAGAACTCGGT
>MPOY01000440.1 GCA_001896715.1 Methanoculleus sp. EBM-46 | reverse complement strand
GCCCCAGTTGATCCCGAGGACCGGGACCTGCTTTCTCATCTGGTGGACGGTGAGGAGGACCGACCCGTCGCCGCCGACGACCACGACGAGGTCGCCCGCTATACTCTCGAACGGGACGCCTTCCTTCCCGAGGTGCCCTGCCGTGCCCTCTTCGAAGGCGACGTCGTGCCCGAGCGCCTCGAGGTCTCTCGCGAGGTCGGCGGTGTAGCGGAGAGCATCGGAGTCGTCGATACGTGATACCAGCACGATCTTCATGGTCGGTCTACCTCAGGTACTCGATGACCTTGTTGTGCAGGATCCCGTTCGTGGCGACCAGGCTCCGCCCGACCGATACCTCGTCAGGGAAGACGAGGGCGTTCCCCTCGAGGTCCGAGACGGTGCCGCCGGCCTCTTCGCAGACCAGCATCCCGGCCGCCGCGTCCGTGACGCGGAGCGTCCCCCGCACGTCGACAAAGCCGTCTATGCGGCCGCACCCGACGTAGCAGAGTTCGAGCGCCGATGCGCCGAGGAGGCGCCAACGCCGGATCTGCCGGTTGATGCCGAGCACGCGGGTCGGGTCGAACTTCCGGCCGTAGACGCTCATGGCGCTCTTCTCGAGGAGGGCTCTCTCCGAGACCCGGATGGGGTGTCCGTCGAGATAGGCGCCGTGCCCCCGGACGGCGTGAAACGTCTCGCCCGTGGCAAGGTTTTTGACGTATCCGGCCTGGACGATGCCGCCTTCCGCGTAGGCTATGGAGAGGGCGTAGAAGGGGATGCCGGCGACGGCGTTGTAGGTGCCGTCGACCGGGTCGAGGAAGATGGTGCCCGTATCCCCGCCCATATCGGCGCACCCGAGCTCCTCGCTGATCAGGCGGCGGCAGAACGGGTTCTGCGTGAAGTAGTCGACGACGATATCCTCGGCTACCTGGTCGATCAGTTTCGTGGGCGTTCCATCCGCGCCCATCCTCACGCACCTCCCGGCTTCGGGCGTTCCGACCAGTCCGGCTACGGCGTCGGAGACAGCCCCGGCCAGATCGTCGCATGCCCGGATGAACTCCATCACAGAACCTTTGCGCCTCCTCTTTATTCTACGGTGTATTTATGTACTGCAATCTAAATACATTAATCACGCGTTTGTTGAGTAGTGAGACAATATGAAGGAACAGACAGAAGTTGGGAAACTAAAAGAGGGGCGCTACGTCGTCGTCGATGAGGAGCCTTGCAGGATTGTCTCCATCGCTATATCCAAGCCCGGGAAGCACGGGGCAGCCAAGTCCCGGATCGACTGCA
This sequence comes from Methanoculleus sp. EBM-46, assembly GCA_001896715.1. Lineage (GTDB taxonomy): Archaea > Halobacteriota > Methanomicrobia > Methanomicrobiales > Methanoculleaceae > Methanoculleus. The sequence continues at coordinate 458 of MPOY01000440.1, read as the reverse complement.
TAGGGATCTTTGACGGCGTCAAACGCTCGATCGTCCAGCCGGTCTCGGCAAAGACCTACGTTCCCGTGGTGGAGCGAAAGATGGCACAGGTCATATCGATCGCCGGCACGACCGTCCAGCTCATGGATGTCAAGGACTTTGATATGTTCGAGCTCGCCGTGACCGAGGATCAGGCCGCCGGCCTTGAGCCGGGCAAGGAGATCGCTTACATAGCATCCCTGGGCAAGAAGAAGCTTGAGTGACGTATTCTGGCTCTCGAAGACGGGCATGCACGACCTTGCCCACCTCCATTTTGCGGATGCGGATGCGTCCTACGAGGACGCCCGCTACGCCATCTTCGGCGTGCCGTACGACGCGACGACGTCGTTTAAACCCGGGACGCGGTTTGGTCCCCGGGCTATCCGGGAGGTCTCGTTCAACTTCGAGCCCTACGACCCCTCGACCGGAGTAGACTTTTC
>MPOY01000400.1 GCA_001896715.1 Methanoculleus sp. EBM-46 | reverse complement strand
TTCGTAGAAGAGTTCGCATTCTCCACAATCTTCCGCCCATACTTTGACCGTTACGCACATCTCTTCACAGTCCTGACCCGGGAAGTTGTATGTTACCGTAGCCTCGCCCGTGGTGAGTAGTTCGGCTTCTTTTGCGAATCTCTCTTCTACAGTTCCCCAGCAAGCATACAGCTCTACCTTGGTTACGTTCAGTATATCGAAGTAGTTGATCTTCACCGGGAAGGTCAGCGTCGTAGCGTCGCACGGCACTTCTTCTGGATCGAATCCTATGAAGATTACATCTTCATTTGTGAGTCCGTTTATATCTTCTATCACAAGTGGCCATTCGTCAGTGTTCCCACAGTAGTCTTTCACTACTGCCGTCAATGTCGCGTCAGCGCAGGCAACCGTTCCGAATTCCCACCAGAAGGTGATTAGGTACTCGCATTCTCCGGGTACGAGTTCCTTGCTCACAAACTCCGGCTGTGTTTCGAATGGACCCTCTACAAGTATGTCGAAATATACAGGGTCCGGGTTGCAGCAAGTCTTTATGTACAGATATGTGCCAGTGTCGTCGCAGTCGAATTCTTCGTACCAGAAGTCTAGAATTTCAATTGCTCCTTCACTGTTGAGTACATATATACCTTCTGCGTAGTCCTTCGTCACAGATTTCGTAACGTTTGTTGCCTTTATCGCCAGCGGCTTGAATGTGTTCAGTGATACCATCGGCGCTGTGAACGACGCCGTGTAGATGTCGCCGTTCTTTTCGGCTACCGCTGTTTCGCCTTCAAATGTTATCTCCACTACTTCTGCGTTCTGCACTTCTACCGTTATTTCGAAGTCCGTGCCTTCACACACTGGATCTGGTTCGTAGCTGTAACCCACAATGTATGGAGAGAATTCCTCGACAAAGTTTGCCGTAATCGCTTTGTCTTCATCCATAACGATCGTTTCTTCTGGGTCGGAGCTTTCCAGATCTCCCGTCCAGCCGCCAAAGTACCAGCCTATTCCCGCCAGCGCTGTCAGCGAGACTTCCGTTCCCTCCTCATACAGAAACCCTTCAGGATCGACTGTTACTTCCCCGTCTCCAACTACCGTCAGGTCAAGGATATACAACGACTTCCCGTTGAGTATGTTGAAGAAACCGCCTTCACAGATTGCAAGCGCGAAGTTCGGGAGTCCGAGAGTGTCCAGCGTTTCCTGTGTCAGGTCATACTTCGGGTTGTTTGGATATGTTTCGAAGTCCCAGATCCACGCATCTTCTCCCGACTGAATTACAACATAAGAATCATTCACAAGTATTACGTCAATGAGCAGCTCGACCTTCTCTGCGAATGTCATGTTCTCGAGGCATTCGAGAGAGTAGAAGATAAGATCTCCGTCTATTAGTACGTAGATTCCCGTCTTGTCTTCCACTGCTGCCATGTCGAATGTTGACTTTGTTTCTTCAAGCGTAACTGTCTTCTTTAGAAGCTCCACACCCCTGGAGTCTCTAACTGAGAGTGTCACTTCGCCTGTCCCAGTGTTCGCGAAGAATCTTGATTCGGCCTTGCCTCCGCTAAGCGTTACGGAAGGCATACCGTTGTCGAACTCGACAACCGCCGCATCCTTTACTCCCTTCACATCGACACTGAAAGCAAATTCGCTGATGCCCATGAGTGAAATCTCACGGGTCAGAGTGAATTCAGCATCGATCGAGGGTTCTCCGCCAAGTTTGAAACATGCAGGCAAGAAAAGCGTTAGTACGACTATTGCCAGTACGAGACCGTAGAAACCCTTGCGTTTAAGCAT
>MPOY01000041.1 GCA_001896715.1 Methanoculleus sp. EBM-46 | reverse complement strand
CGATGGGCGGGGGCCTTCAGGAGGGCGGCGGCATGCCTTGGCGTGAGGGGGTGTGAGGTGTGAACCGGCGAGGAAGCGGGGTACTCCTGCATATCACGTCCCTGCCATCGGCATACGGCATCGGCGACCTCGGGCCAGCGGCACGCCGGTTCGTGGACCTTCTTGCCGGGACAGGACAGCGCTACTGGCAGATCCTTCCCCTCAACCCGACGTGCCCCGCGTTCGGCAACTCGCCCTACCAGAGTAGATCGGCGTTTGCCGGGAATACCTGGCTCATCAGCCCCGAGCAGATGGTCGCCGATGGCTTCCTCGCCCCGGAGGATATCCGCGACCCTCCGCCCTTCCCCGCGGAGAGGGTGGATTACCAGGCGGTCCTGGACTACAAGAACAGTCTCTTTGACCGTGCGTTTGCACGATTCAAAGAGCACGGGGAGAACTTCCGTTACATGGATTTTGCGGCAGAAAACGCCATGTGGCTCAACGATTACGCCATCTTTGTCGCCCTCAAGGACCGGTTCGGCGGGAAGGTCTGGGGCGACTGGCCGGTCGGGATCCGGGACCGACACGATGAGGCATTGCGGAAACACGGCTCGGAACTGGCGGAACCTATCCTCCGGGAGAAGTTCCTCCAGTATATCTTCGACCACCAGTGGCGCGTACTCAAGAACCATTGCCGTGACCGTCACATCCAGATCATCGGCGACATCCCGATCTACCTCACCTACGACAGCGTCGACCTCTGGGCGAACCCGGAACTCTTCAAACTGGATGAACACAAGAAACCGACGGTCATCTCGGGCGTCCCCCCGGATATGTTCAGCGCGACCGGGCAACTCTGGGGAAACCCGATCTACAACTGGGAGATGCACCAGAAGCAGGAGTTCCGGTGGTGGGAGAGCCGGATCGACCACACCCTCGCCTTCGTCGACCGGGTGCGCCTCGATCACTTCCGGGGATTCGTGCAGTTCTGGGAGGTGCCGGGCGGGGATGTGACTGCACAGAACGGGCACTGGGCCGATGCGCCCGGCCGGGACCTCTTCACCCTGCTTACACGGGGCCGCTCGTGCCTCCCGTTCATCGCCGAAGACCTCGGCTACATCACCCCCGATGTCCACGAGATGATGGCACACTTCGGGTTTCCCGGCATGAAGATCCTGGTATTCGGGTTCTCCGGCGACGTCGCACAGAACCCTCACGCGCCCCACAACATCACGAGCAGGTGCGTCGCCTACACGGGGACGCACGACAACAACACGGTCAGGGGGTGGTTCGAGCACGAGGTCTCCGACGACCAGAAGAATCTCATATTTAGCTATATCGGGGGATCGGTCAGCGCCGACCATATACACTGGATCCTCATCCGGCTCGCGATGATCTCCCCCGCCGGGACCGTGATCGTCCCGATGCAGGATATTCTCGGCCTCGGCGAGGAGGCGCGGATGAACCGGCCGGGCACAGCGGAGGGAAACTGGGAGTGGCGTCTCCTGCCCGAACAGGCAACCGAACAGGCCATGCAGGAGTTCTCTGAAGTCACCAGGATCTACGGGCGGGGATGAGGGGCGGGCGGTGCCCTCTATCCCCCACCCCGCCCGGCCTCCGCAGGAAGATACCCGACACTTCGCCGGCGCCTTCGTAGAGGGATACCCTGACGCTCTCTGCTGGAAACTTCCATTCCGCCGGCTTTTCCGCGGGAGTACCCGTACACTTCTGCCGGCACCCCCCACCCCGCTCGTGCCTTCGCAGGAGGATACCCGTGCACTTCTGCCGGCAGCCCTCTTCCCGCCCGCGATAAGGGCAGTGCCCGGGCGTATACCTGGTGGGCGGCAGTGCCCCGGGAGCAGCGCTGGCGCCGGTTTTCT
>MPOY01000303.1 GCA_001896715.1 Methanoculleus sp. EBM-46 | reverse complement strand
CTTAATGGCCTTCAAAGTCCCGTCGTTTATCCATTTCCGAATAGTCCAGGACGTGCAATCCAAGATTTCTGCCACTTCCTTTGTGTCGTAGTATTTGTTTCCTTTAACTTCTATCATTATATTCCCCTCCTCTTCAATATATTACCATTTATTCTAATATATATCAATCTTATTTAATCTAAACATATTCATAGGCTTTGTTTTAGGATAGAGCTAAAAAATGGAGTTCTCAGACATGGTGATGCCAAAAGCTTGTTTCGCCCTAAGGACAATTGCGATATATAATACAGCTAGCGGTCTCCAGACACAGTGGAGGTGATTCGGTGAGGCAGATCAGGTCTATAATGGGAGTTTTGAGCGTCTATATGCGCAGCTTCGTGGATGTCATGTCCGACAGGAGCTTAATGAACAGATCGCTTTTCTCCAGTAATTTAAGTATTTACAGGGCTTTGAAATGGTTCAACATCGCTTTTTCGTTTCTCCTCTTCATACCGGTTTTTGCGTCGCTGGTGAGCTTCAACCTTCCGCATCTGCTGGGCTATCTGATTATGGCCTTTCTGGGTTACGCGACATGGATCTTTCAAGGAATAACCAGCGTTCCAATCTTCGAAGAGATAAGATTTCTGGCACTGCTGCACCTCAATCTCCACAGTGTGTTCGGTATGTGGCTGGAGTTCTACAACAGATTTGTTATATACGACGACATTTTGCACATTCATGGAGGTTTCCTGGGTGCAGTTGCCATTTTTCCCTTCGTTCTGGGGTCATCCCTTGCCTGGTCGAACTTGCCCGAGCGCGCCGTCAAGTGGAAGGTCTGGTTCTCAGCTCTCTCGATCGTGAACATGTTTGGGGTTTTCTGGGAGATCTTCGAATTCATTTCGGACAGGATATTCAGAAACTACCCGGGCTACAGGATGGCCCAGGAGAACAGTCTGAACGACACCATGCTAGATTTGATCTATAACAACATCGGCGCTTCGATAGGCATTCTAGTCTTCTGGTGGTATTTAAGGAAATCAAGAGACGTGAATGCCTTCATGGAAAAAATGGGTCGCAAGCTTGGAGAGTTCCTGGAGACCGGTAGAAAGAGAGCGAAGACGGGGAACTGAAAGCGAATTCCTGGTACGATTTGGAGGTGTTCTTTGTGGCATATATGACGGTAAACGGAGTGAATATCT
>MPOY01000302.1 GCA_001896715.1 Methanoculleus sp. EBM-46 | reverse complement strand
TCACCCGGAGGTCATCCGCAAACCGGACGGTCCTCTGCGGGAAGGGCATCTCGATGCCGTTCTCCTCGAGTTTCTGCTTGATCTGCCAGAGGAGGCTTGTCCTGACGTCCCACCAGTTCCGGGTCGGCGCCCAGATGTAGGCCGTCAGGTTGACGCCGTCGTCGCCGAAGTTATCGACGAAGACCGACGGTGCCGGGTTCTTGAGCGCGAACGGGTGGGTCCAGATGACTTCTTTGATGACCCGTATCGCCACCTCGGCGTCGTCCTCGTAGCGGATGCCGATCTGGTACTCGAACCTGCGGGCGGCGTTGTGAACGTAGTTGGCGATGTTCGACGTGAAGACCTTCTCGTTCGGGATCCGGGTGAATATGCCGTCGTACGTCTTGACGACCGTCGAGAGGATTCGTATATCCTCGACGCTGCCGCTGATGCCCGCGACGTTGATGCTGTCGCCGATCTTGATGGGGTGCTCGAACATGAGGAAGAGGCCCGAGACCAGGTTTGAGACGACGCTCTGGCTCGCAAACCCGACGACGAGACCGACGATGCCCCCGGCCACCAGGAGGCCGGAGAGGTCGAACTGGAGTTGCGGGAGGGCGATGACGAGCGCCCCGGTGACGATGATGTAGTAGACCAGTTTCACGAGCACTTCGCGCTCGTTCTTTGGGAGCCGCTCTACGAGGGCTCTCCGGACGTTTGTCGAGACCGTCTTTGCGACGGCGACGCCGACTATGATGATGACGGCGAAGTACAGGAGGTTCTCGACGGTGATCGACCCGATGCCGATGGGGATCTCGAAGATCTCGGTCACGTTGAACGTCACGATAACCCCCATTCCATGAGATACCCTCGTTTGATCACCGGTATCTTCCGTGCCGTGTAGAGCTCGATGGATCGCGCCATACCGGGCACGAGCGGGGCGTCGATGAAGTCCGTCTCCGCCATATGGGTGGTGACGATCTTCATCGTGGCCGTGGTCGCCACGAAGTCGCCGTAGTAGATCTTCATATCGACGCTGTCAAAGACGGCGCACGAGACCTCGACCCACTCGTGGGACATATTCTGTATGGAGAGCTCCATCACCCCCTCGCGGAGACGCTCGACAGCGGGGATATCGGGGTAGACCGCGCTCCGGTACCAGCGGGCGATGGCGCCGCTGGTCGGCGGGCCGTAGAGCGTGTACTTCTGGGTGCCGAGGCCGAATATATCGAGCACCTCGATATCTTTTGCCGCCTCAAGGAAGACGCCGACCTCGATGGGGAACTTCAGGTAGATCGTCTGCGTGATACCGGGCTCGATGAGCATCGGAGAGAACTCTACCATAAAGAGATCCGTGACATCCCCGGGAAGGTTGACCGGTTCGACCGGGTTGATGATGGTCTCGCCTGTCTCCGAGATCAGTATCCGCTCGAACGTCCGCCCTTCGCAGTTCCGCCGGTAGGTCAAAAAACCGCCGTTCCGCTCGGTTTCTACCAGAATATCGCCATTTTCGTGGCGGAAAGTGCCAGAGTAACGCCCGAACATCACTCTATGATCTGCAAATAATCAAATATTAAGGTACGCGACCGGCCGCGACCTGCCGACGTTCGCGACCCTGCACCCGATCGTTGATGACGGAGCATATCGGTCTTTCGGTCGTGCCGTTCCATGAAACCAATTCATTGTATCAACCCCGGCCATTATGCCCGGGAGCGATCCGGCAAGGCATAAATATCAGGCCTTCCGGGAAGCACGGTCTTCGGGGCATCATTAGACATCCTTTTAAGCGGTCATCCCAGACATTTTTTAACGTGCATCTGTTCCGGTCCCCGGGCAAGCACCCCTATCCTTCGCCACCATCCGGGGCTGCTGTCGCGGGAGAACGGGGTACCGGGACCGGGAGCACAGATATGGGGGCGCCGTACCTGCCGCTGCGAAGAACCCTCCCGGAGGAGAGGACTCCTTTGCGGTTGTGGGAGGCACGATCGGCCCCGGGTGATACCCGTGAAGGTAAACCACGAGAATACCAGAGAATCCGTGAATTGCAGCCAGATACCCATGGGGATCTTCGATCACCTCCGACAACCGGCACTGGTTCTCGACTGCGAAGGAAGGGTGGTCATCTGGAACGAGAGCATGGAACGATACACGGGGATCCGGGCCGAAGATATCGTCGGGGAAGGAGGATATGCGCACGGGGAGGCGTTGTTCGGCGAGAAGTTCCCTACGCTTGCAAACCGCATCCTCTCCCGGGGCGACGCCGGAGACGACACCCGCTACCGCCTCTCTGCCCGTGAAGATGGAAAGGTGATCGCCGGAACATGCATCAGTCCGGTATCCGGCAGGGAGGTGGCCAGCATGGCCGCCCCCCTCTACGACACCGCCGGCAGACAGATCGGCGCGGTGGAGACGATCCAGGATACGCCGGACGCCCGACCCCTCCGCGATCCCCCCGGGGTGCCGGATGAGCAGGCGCAGATCCTCGCGGATGCCCTCTCCTGCATGATCTTCACGCTTGATTGGGACGGCATCTACTCCCGGTTCTTCACGACCGGCGCCGCCCCCGGATCGGTCCCGGAGGAGATCGTCGGGAAGACCCCCCACGCCCTCTTCCCGGCAGCGGAGGCGGACTTCCTGGTAGAGGCCGCACGCCGGGTCATCGGGGCGGGGGAGGTTGTGGCGGAGATGCGGTCGTTTGAGTGGCGTGGCGAACAACGGTCGTTTGAGGTCACCATGCAACCCCTGCACGACCCAAAAGGAAGGGTCGTGGCTGCCGCCGGTCTCAGCTTTGATGTCACCCGGGACCTCCTCCGCGAACGGGCCCTCCAGGAGGCCAACCAGGCCTCCAGCCTCTACCTCGACCTGCTCGGCACCGACATCTACAACACCAGCATGGTTGCGGCAACGGTCATCGAGATGCTCCGGGAACGACTCTCCGGCGAAGATGCGGAGCTCGCCCAGAGGGCCAAGAACACGGTCGAGCAGGGGATCAACGTCATCAAGAACGTCGAACTCTTGAACACGCTCAACAAACACCGCATCCGCCTTGAACCGGTCGATCTCGACGAGATCATACGCGGCCAGATACGACGCTATGCCGGCATCGACATCAGGTACGAGGGGGGGAGCTGCATGGTCTGGGCAAACCCCCTCCTCGAGCATATCGTATCCAACCTGATCAGCAACAGCATCAAGTTCGGCGGCATGAAGGTGCGGATCGACATATCCGTCATGGAGACCGCGGAGGTGGTGACCCTCACCGTCGCCGACACCGGGATCGGCATACCGGACCCCTTAAAGCCCAATATATTCGACCGGTTCAACCGTGACGCGAGGAGCGTATCCGGGAGCAGGGGTCTGGGGCTTTACATCGTCAAGACCCTCACGAATCAGTACGGCGGGCGCGTCTGGGCGGCGGACCGGGTGCCCGGCAGACCCGAGGCGGGAGCGGCCATCAAGGTGATCCTGCAGAGGTGTTAGCGCCCCGCGCCGCCCGAAAACCTGCAGATCCCGTGCCATCGCTTCGCGGATCCCATGACAGCCCGGATCGCCTGCCGGCAGGCGATCCCGGTACTCAGATATATAACCTCCTGATGACTATGCTATACCGCATCATTCGCATCGGAGACTTCTCCAATGATACGAACCATATGTTTTAAAGAACGACGATATATCGAAGAGCTGCGAATCCTCACCCGGGCGACGGCGCTGGACTGCATCATCGACGAGCGCTTCGATCGCATAGTATACCTCATAAAAGAAGGAGATATGGG
>MPOY01000115.1 GCA_001896715.1 Methanoculleus sp. EBM-46 | reverse complement strand
TGGATATACTAATTTACCGGCCCGTCATGGCCGAAAGAATTGACTTTAACATATTTCCGTGTTATAATATAATTTGAAGACGCTTAAAAGGCGTCTTTTTTTTCCAACCTCCCGCGGAAACGGTGTCGCGACGACCGAAGTAAGGTAAACCACCTTATCTTTCCACTATCAGAAAGATGTCATCACCGGCCAACAAGTAGTATATTCTAAATAAGCGAGCCGATTATGTCCCCGCTTTCTATACTGGATGGTGATCAGATGGCCGAAAGATTGATCGAAGTATTCACCGATGCCGATCCGGTCGAAAATATGGAAAAGCTGGCCGAGGAGAAAACTATCACCGGATACTGGACGATAAAAACTTCTGAAAAACTCTGGGAGACAAAGATACTGGTTATGTCCGAAAACAGCGAGAAGATCCTAGATTCTCTCGAGCAGTATTTTTCCAGCAGCGAGAAGTTTAAAGCGATCATCGTTCAAGTGGAGGCTTCGCTGCCCAGAGTTAAAGAAGAAAAAGAATCGAAGGAGGAGCGGCAAGAAGAGAAACAGCCCGAGAAGGGTATTTTCAAACGCATAAGCAGAGAAGAGCTGTACAACGATATCTCGGAAATGATCTCGAACGACGCGGTCGACATCGCGATGACAATTCTATCTGCAATCGTTGCGATGATCGGTCTTGTCAAAAACAACCCGGCGATAATAATCGGGGCGATGGTCATCGCTCCCATGCTAGGTCCAAATGTTGCTCAGTCTTTTGCAACGACTCTCGGGGACTTTTCCCTGCTCACGAAGTCAGTAAGGACAAACCTCATTCGAATAGGACTGGGTTTCGCTTTCGCCCTTGCCTTTGGACTCTTACTGAATCTCGATTACAACACTCACGAGATAATGAGTAGAACGGTGGCCGACATTGGTGACATAGTACTCGCCTTTTCTTCGGGGACTGCCGCGGCATTATCGATTACCTCCGGAGTATCTACTTCGCTTATTGGAGTCATGGTGGCGGTCTCTCTCATGCCTCCGCTCGCCTCTGCTGGAATGCTTCTTGGAAAGGGCGATATTGCAGGGTTCTCCGGGGCGATACTCCTGTTTTTTGTGAACATAGTCTGTGTGAACCTAGCGTCAATAATCACGTTCAGACTTCAGGGAATCGAGCCCCGCACGTGGTGGGAGGCGAACAAGGCGGGCAAAGCCGTCAGGGTGACGATCATAGGCTGGCTGGTAATTCTGGGGCTGCTCGTTCTGTCGCTTTATTTGAGCAGGATACTGTAAGATCTTAAAAGACTTGGAAATAAAAAACGCTTTGCCATTCGCAAAGTT
>MPOY01000634.1 GCA_001896715.1 Methanoculleus sp. EBM-46 | reverse complement strand
GTTCGCCGAACTCGCGCCCGGCCTTGATGAACGACTGCCTTGCGCGCTGCATCGCCCGGTCGATCTCGTAGCGGAACTCCATGTAATACTCGGGTGTCGCGTACATACCCATACTCAGCGGGTTCGCGGCATCCAGACGCTGGTAGGGCGTAAAGGCAGGCAGGTAGGCGTCCACCTCCTCCTGGGTGGGGAGGGAGACCGGTTCGTAGGTGTGCGTGAGAATGAACCCATCGAAGCAGACAAACGCCGGCAGGAGGATGTCGTGGTCCTCGCAGACCTTGTAGGCGATCATGTGGAGGTCCGCGGTCTCCTGGTTATCCTCCGCGTAGAACTGCAGCCACCCGGAGTCGCGCAGGGATATCGAGTCCTGCTGATCGTTCCAGATCGAGAGCGGCGCGCCGAGCGAGCGGTTCGCGATCGTCATCACGATCGGCTGGCGCATCCCTGCCACGTTGAAACAGACCTCGAACATCAGGGCAAGGCCCTGGGAGGTCGTTGCCGAGTAGACCCGGGAGCCCGCCGCGCTCGCGCCGAGGCAGGCGGAGAGGGCCGAGAACTCGCTCTCGACCGTGATGTACTCGGCGTCGAGTTCGCAGTTCGCCACCATCTGGGCGAGGTCCTCGACAATGTGCGTCTGCGGCGTGATCGGGTAGGCTGAGATCACCTGCGGGCGGCAGCGCTTCACGATCTCGGCCACCGCATGCGACCCTTCCATAAACTCCAGCATTACTTCTCCTCCTTCTCCATCCGGATCGATTTCTTCGGGCAGATCTCTTCGCAGATCCCGCAACCCTTGCAGTAGTCGAGGTCGGGCTCGAACGTGCCCTCTTCCGTCTCGCGGACGCACCCCTCCGGGCAGACCATGGCGCACATGCCGCACCGGTTGCATGTCTCCGGATCGAAGACCGGTTTGAAGACCCTCCAGGTACCGGTCTTGTTATCGCGCGCTCTTCCGGGAGGCGCAGCGCAGCCGACTCGGAGCGCCATTATGCAGCACCTCCGATCAGGTTGTACGCGCGCTCTGCCGCCCGGATGTTCTTCTCGGCCATACTCCCGGAGAAACGCCTCTGAAGTGCATGTTTCAGCGGTTCAAGCCCGATCTCGCCGGTGGCTGCGGCAAAAGCCCCCATCAGGGTCGTGTTGGTGATGGGCACGCCCAGTTCCTCGAGCGCGATGGTGGTCGCATCGACGGTATAGACCTTCACGCCCTCCGGAACCCGGGAGTCGAAGTCGGGCTTCTCGGTGTTGACGATGGCAATACCGCCCGCTTTCATGCCCATAAAGACGTTCACATCGCCGATCAGGGTCGAGTCCTGGACAATGATATAGTCGGGCTCGTATATCTGGCTCCGGAGCCGGATCTTTGCATCACTGAAGCGAACGAACGCCTGCACCGGGGCGCCCCGCCGCTCCACGCCGAAGGCCGGGAATGCCTGGGCATACGCGCCACCCTCAAACGCCGCGAAAGCGATGAGCTCGGCGGCGGTCACGGAGCCCTGGCCACCCCTGCCATGAATGCGTAATTCTTTCAAACAAAAACCCCTTCACAATCTTAATGATTAATAATATAAATACATCGGCACTTTGCCTGCGGCCGGCCCTGCAACACCGCGCTCCCAGGAGGGCGCGGGATCTCCCGCTCAATCCCCGGGAGCGAACCCGCGGTAAAAACCTGCCGCAATCTATCGGCACCGATGAGAATCAATCCAGTTAAATATAAATCATTCACAAAAGACAAATGTTAACAATTGGTGATTGCTATGGTAAACAATCCTGTGAGGGTATCCAGGGGCCTGGTGCCGATCTGCTGCATCCTCATCCTTGCCTCATTCTGCGTCGTGCCCGCCTGGGCAAGCGATGCCGCTGTTTCCCGTGAGATCAACCGTTCTTCGATCCCGGTCGGCGGCGAGGTTCTGGTGACGTTGGCGGTCGACGATCTCGGCGTCGGCGGTGTCGTGGAGACGATACCGGAGGGTTTTGTCTTCCTCGAGGCATCCTTTCCGGAGGATCGTTACAGCGTATCCGGGCAGAGATTGACGTTTGCGGTGATCGATGAACGCGAGATCACCTACCGGGTCCAGGCAAAGGCCGCCGGCTCCTGGACGTTTTCCGGAACGTGGGTTGACGCCGTCGACAAGACCGAAGGAGCGATCCCCCCGACTGCGGTGACCGTCGGGTCCGGGGCAGCGGCAGCCGGCGCAGCGCC
>MPOY01000609.1 GCA_001896715.1 Methanoculleus sp. EBM-46 | reverse complement strand
CCATGCCAGTAGGCTTACCAACCATGCCAGTAGGCTTACCAACCATGCCAGTAGGCTTACCAACCATGCCAGTAGGCTTACCAACCATGCCAGTAGGCTTATAGGGGCTATCCGAAACCCTTGAAATTTGCCGGGGCAGGCGTTGCGGGTTTACGGTGGATCTCAAGCGTCCTGCCGGTTGTAGAGGCCTCCGGGCGGTCTGCCCGGTGTCTCTACCACCTCTCACCCATATCAGAACGGGTAATCTGCGGGATTGCTGATGTACTGGTCGACGTTCTTGAAGGTGACCGTCGTTCCGCCGCTGGTGACGAAGAACCCGTCACGGGCAATGACGACTCCCTCAAGGAAGCCGCCGTTGAATGTCACCTTTCCTTTGGGGGCGAAGAAGACACCGGTGACACCGCTGCTTCCCATCCCGGTTATGGTGATATCGCCATTGCGTGCGATGATGACAACGTTGGTTGCGGTCTCTCTCCAGACCGTGGAGGAGTAACTGTCGGCAAATATCTTCAGGTTGCTCGTCAGGGCTCCGTCCAGCTTGTAGTTTTGTGGCGGAGTCGTATACCAGCTGGCGGGTTTCGTGGAGGGTATCTCCAGATTCGGCATGGTGGATCCCGGCACGGTTGCCTGGTGGATGCATTTTGCAACTATATTAGTAGCGTAGCCGCTATTGTAATGCTCAGGAGTCTTGAGCGTGCCGGTGTAGTAGATGCGTGCATTGCCCACAATCTCAGGTGTATTGTCAAGCGTAAGATCCCCGTTGACGTAGACATTGCCGTGGATTCTCGCATCCTTCAGGCTGAAATCACCGTCGACGTAGACGTTACCGTAGATGTGCCGCTGTCCGTTCCACAGTGTGAGATCGCCGTTGATGTAGATGTCACCGGGGCTTGTTGCCGACCCGAGGCCGGCGCTCCCGTGGTCAAGGGTAACGCTGCCGTCGATGTAGATATTCGAAACATTGATGGAAGCTCCCCCATTAAGATGCGATGTGATGAGCCCTCCTGTGATGATGATCGTTGATCCATGGCCGTTGACGTTACCCCCGCCAAACTGAAGGACGTTGCCGTAGACGAAGACGTTCTCATCGATGACGTAGTCGATGAAGGACTTCTCCGTAACCTGGATGTAATTCGGTCTGGCAAGGGTGCTGTTG
>MPOY01000592.1 GCA_001896715.1 Methanoculleus sp. EBM-46 | reverse complement strand
TCGGCGTCGAAGAGGCCGTCTATGAAGAAATGCGTCCAGTTGTTGGCTTCCTCGCTCGTCTGTGAAGCCTTCTTCTTTTCTACCACACTCCCATCGACGTTCATCACGAGGACCTCCCTCGCCCTCGTAAGGGCGACGTACAGCGTCCTCTTTTCTTCCTCGGCCTGCTTTCTCTCTTCGAGTTTTTTCCACTCTTCCAGCCGGGCGTCGCCTATCTTTTCGCAGTACACCGCGAAACTCCTCGACTGCGAATCGAAGAGCAGCCCCGGGCGGTCCTTCTTCGGAGACTCCGTCATCTCGGCGACTATCACGACCGGAAACTCAAGCCCCTTCGACTGGTGCACCGTCATGATCTTCACGCTGTCGCTCTTCTCGTTCTCCAGAGAGGCCTCGCCCTCCTGCGACTCCTCGACATAGACGACCACGTTCCTCGAGAACTCCCTCAGGCTCGTACCGAGCTCGTCGAGCTCTTTAGATATCTGCAAAAACTTGATGACGTTCGCCACGCGCTGCGCCGGAGCTTTCAGAAGCGACACCTTCGCCAGGTAGTCGGTCTCATCCACGAACGACTCGACCAGCTCCCCGGGAGTGGCTACCATCGAAAGGCGCGAATACTTGTCAAGGGTCGCCCTCAGGTCGGAAAACTCGCCGTCTTCGGCAAGCGAAAGCGCCTGCGAGAAGTGGCGTTCGCCTCCCTTCAGCCGCAGCGCTTCATCCAGGGTGCCGCCCCAGGCCGGCGACAGGAAGAACGTGAGGAAGGCCAGATCGTCGTCGCGATCGCCTATAAACCCGGCCAGCGAGAGCAGACCGGCTATCTCAGGGCTCTCGAAGAACTTCCTCGAACCGACCGTGTAGTAGGGGATCCCCGCGTCCTCCAGCGCCTGCTCGTATTTCCTGACGTTGCTGAACTTTCTCAGCAGGAGCGCGATGTCGCCCGGCCTGACGTTTCTCTTCTCCTCACGTTTCCCTACGCTGAATTCGAGCTTTTCTTCCAGCAGCACCCCTATGTAGTCCGCAACCGTCGCGCTGTACTCCTTGTTCTCGCTCTCGAGTATCCTGACCCTCTCGCGTCCAGTGCCGTAGTCCTTGACGGCCGTTATGTCTTTTCCGTAAGTCGAGGCATATCCCGGCCCGCGGTCACGCCCCATGACTTTGCCGAAAAATACGTTGTGGAACTTCACCAGGTCCGGGTGCGACCTGTAGGATCTGTCGAGGGTCTCGGTCGTTTTGCCCTTGCTTCTGAAGTCGGCCTCGGTATCGTTGAAAACTTCGACGTTCGCCCCCCTGAAGCGGTATATGGACTGTTTGTCGTCGCCGACGTACAGCACCTTCACGTCTCCGGACTCTCTTATCTTCCCTATAATCTCGGCCTGCAGCTCGTCGGTGTCCTGGAACTCGTCCACGAGGATGTACCTGAACCTGCGGGCATAGTCTCTTGCTATCTCCGGGTAGTCGTTCAGAATCCTTCTGGTGAGCTCGAGTAGCTGCTCGAAGTCGAGCTGGCCGTTCTTCAGGGTCGCCTCCTCGTACTGCGCGTTGATCCGGCCGAAGGCCTCGAAAAAGCCGGTGGTTAGGCGGGCCGACTCCTGCGCCGCCCGGTCGTCCTGCCGGTCGGCCTGGAAGGGTTTGTATATGTACAGGTTGTGCCTCTCCTTGCCGAGAGCCTCTTCCAGCAGCCTGTAGGTGGCGTCGAGGCCGAGGGCGTCGGTCAGCGATTCGAGACTGCCCAGGTTTTTCATACAGTACCGTCTGAGCGTCCTGGTCTCTATTAGTTTCTTCGTCCCGGTGATAATGGAGAAGCCCGGGTCGATCCCGTAGTCTGTGTACAGGAGCGATTCCCTCAGCAGCCTGTCGCAGAAGGAGTGTATCGTAGAGATCCAGGCGTCCATTATCCTGTCGCCCAGTCTCTTCCACCTGGCGCGCTCGTCGTCGGTGGCCGACTCCTGCAGCTTTTCCGCGATCCTGGACGTCACCCTCTCCTTCATCTCCTTCGCGGCCTTCTCGGTGAAGGTTATCGCCAGGACGTTGTCGAGATCGAGCGACGGATCGCCGCCGAGTATGTCGGTGTACTCCTTGACCAGCCTGTAAGTCTTCCCCGTGCCCGCAGAGGCCGAGATGAACGTGTCACCGATCATTCGCGAGCACCCCCCTGTTTCTCCATTCGAGCATCCCGCAGAGCTTATCGTAGGCGCAGTTGAAGCAGTTGGGCTTCTTTCCCTTCCAGTCGGTCATAGAGAAGTCGCCGGCGTCGATGGCGGCCACGATTTTCCGGATCGCCTCCACGAGCTCTCCGTCCGTGATCGTGCCCTTTTTTTCTGTCTCGCAGATCGTGAAGCCGACCCTGCCGTCGAAGACCCATTTCCTGCCGTCCTGATCCCACTCCACTATGAAAGGCTTAGTTTTATTCTTACCCTTGATCAGCCTGAACTCTCCGGCGCCGACTCTCTTCTCGTACCTGTACGCCTGCTCGACGGCCATGGAATACAGGACGAGCTGCTCCGGATGGGCCGAAGACGTGTTCTTTCCGCTCTTGTAGTCAATTACGAAGAGCGTACCGTCGTCGTTTTTCACGTCTACCCTGTCAACGAAGCCCCTCATGCAGAGTCCGGGCAGTTCGAGCGGCGACACAGTGCCGAAGCCGAAGGCGAGCTCCGTTTTCTCTGTCCTCATGTTCAGCCCGCGCGTCCTCTCGCTGTCGAAGGCGATGTACTCGCTCAAGATGCCGGTCATCTGCTTTTTGCGGAGCCTGAAGAGGCTCTCGTTTTCGCTGCTGGAGTACCTGCGCAGCTGTCCGTCGAGGACCGTTTCTATCTCTCCGTCGCTCCGCGGCAGCTGGCTGAGCACGGCGTGAAAGACGCTGCCCGTGTCCATGTGGGAGAGCTCCAGGATCTCTTCCAGCTCTTCCTCGATCTTCAGTACGTTGCTCAGGAAATACTTGAATTTGCAGCCGCAGTACTGGCTGATCTTCGAAAAGCTCACGAAACGCGTCTCTTGCTCCTCCCTAGCGGCCTTCATCGACACATTGTAATCGAATTCGCGGGGCACTCTCCTGAGATTCTCTTCGAGCCGCCTCGTCTGATCGGAAGTCGCGTTGGCGTCCCACGTTTCGCGGTCCAGCGCGAATATCCGCGCGACGGCCAGCCTGAAATCTCCCCGGCTCATCGCACCGGCGGGCGAGCCAATAAGATCGGACCTCTTCCCGCCGTCCCTGCCGTGGACCAGCGTTCCCGCCTTGCCGGCGGCGTCCAGCAAAGACTGCGTGTAGGGTGAGGCCAGCAGCGAGTCTCCGTCGATCGTCGAATTGGAAAACGTGAAGATAGCCCTCTCCTGCGCGGCGGCCACCGCGAGGAAGAGGCCGAGCCTCTGGCGGTTCTCCTGTATGTTCAGTATGTCTTTGGCGATGGGCCTCGAGTACTGCGCCCTGGAATAGAGCGGGTTAAGGCCGGTGACGGGATAATTCCCGTCGTTGAAGCCCATGAAGAACTTGTATTTGGCTTCGATGTTCCTCGAATCGACCAGGGAGACGACGCTCACGCCGCCCCCCATGTTTCTCTCGCTGACCAGGCCGTCGCTGTTCAGGAAGGCCAGGAGCGAACGGTGGTAGAAGGCCGGCGGGCACTCTTCGATCCCTGCCAGCCTCAGTTGCCTGTCGTGGTCGGGCAGCGCCTTCTGCAGGAAGCGGAGGCACAGCTCCAGAGACTCCCCGGCCGTAGCGGAGATTTCCGGGCTTTCCGATAGACTATCCAGACCCAGCTGCCTCCACCAGGCCGAAAACAGCCCGGAAAGCTTCCGGAGCGACAGGCTTCTGTCCGTGTCGAGCGGTCCGAGAAAGGTGAAGATCTTCCTCACCGCGGGCAGCATCTCTCCGGCGACAAAGACGGCCTGATCGGCTGTCTCCGAGATAAGAGAGCTCAGCGAGAAGTCGTCGCCCTCGTCGTTCTGCTCCTCTAACCTCTTGCGCTTGCCCTGGAGAAAGCCTCTGTACGACTCGAGGTTTTTCGTCCAGAATTTTCCCGCTTCGGCCGCGCTCTCCTGGGTGGCGCCGTACAACAGGCCGGCCGCGGAGGCTATCTTCTCGAACATGACGGCGTTGACCTGCCTGCCGGGCCCGGGGTTTCCGTAACCGGCATCGACCATCTCGAGAACCTTCTGCGGCTCGAAGGAGGCGGAGACGACCTCGAAGGGGAGGAGCAGATGCCGGACGCTCTTGGACTGCAGGAGCGAGACGGGCCAGCGGCTGACACAGGGGATGTCGAAGTCCGCGAGCCTCTTCTTCAGCACGCTCAGGTAGTCGTCCCCCGGCACGACTATCTCGAAACTCTCCGGCCTTTCGCCCTCCAGGACGATAAGCCGCTTTATCTGCCTTGAAACGTAATCGACCTCGCCGTACAGATCGTTGCACTCGACGACCCCGACCCCTTCGACTTCCTCGCCGGCGGGCAGCGCCGCGTCGCGGAAGAGCGAGTTCTTCACGGCGGCGAGCGGACCGTCATACCCGTCTTCCAGTTCTATGTTCTCGCACTCTCTGCCCTCGAAAAGCCCGGGGAGCGTACCGGCTTCCCGGAAGAGCCCGCGCCTGTCGGGGTCGGACGGAACAGTGAGATACACACTCTCGAAGCCCTCCATGAATTTCGCCACGAAGGCCGCCATCGCAGGCGACAGGTCGTTGAAACCGTCTATGAACAGGACGGTTCCGTAGCTGCCCGACTCTATTTTGTCGGCGTTTTCGGCGACGATCGCGAAGGCGTCGTACATATCGAAGTAACGCCGCTCTTGAAACCGTTTTTTCAGGCCTTCATAGACTTGCAGGAGGATCTGCGGGACGGCCTCCTCACCGCCGAAGGCGAGGCCAAGATCGCCCATGTTCTCCTTCAGTACGTTGACCGCCTCGCGGAAGTAGCCAACGGTGCGGGCCGAGGGCACGTATCCTTTCAACTCCTGAATGACCGCCGACAGCTCCATCCTGCAAACGCCCTCCGGGATCTGCCTCAGCTCGCCTGCAAGAGACGAGGCCAGCCGTCTCGCGAGCGACCACACCGGCACGAACCTGTCGGAGAGGAGCGAATAGCCTCTCAGCAGCAACTCCTGGCGGACGGATTCAGTGAAGGAAGCGGTGGGACCGAGAAGAAAGTAAGAAAAGGGGTCTCGCCTGTGAAGCTTCTCAAGCCTGTCGATTGTGAAATCCGTTCTCCCGCGCGCGGTCTTTCCCCTGACGACGAATCCCTTCATGATCGACCTCCCGATTGAAAAGATCTATAC
>MPOY01000131.1 GCA_001896715.1 Methanoculleus sp. EBM-46 | reverse complement strand
TCGGGAGCGGGAAGCCAATTAGATTCCTTGTCTGCGCCTGGCGACTCATGCTGAATATAGATAACCAGCGAACCGTCCTCCCCATACTTCATATCTGTACGATCGCCTATCGAATAGCGATTTATCTCATTGGCAACCAGGAATTGATCTTCGCCGTACATCGTGATTGACCAGAATCCTTTTGGTTCAACTGCCGGAACCTCATCGCTATTGAACGAGAGAACGTACTTGAATTTCGATCCATCAAAAGCATCTCCGTCTTCATCTACCAGCCCATTTGGGCAATATGCTTCTTCAAGGCTGTTCCCGTACAGGCTGCGATAAGCCGCCACTGCCCGCAGTTCATACTCTCCCTGCATTTCTTCTCGATTGCCGAAGATACTCAGATTCCAGCCGTTTTTCGATATTCCCACCATTTCTTCCGGGTTCTGAATTATCTCCAGAGCTTCCTTGATCCCTTCCTCCACTGCCTCTCTTATGCCTGATGGCATTGAGGTGACATCGAATGGAAGGTTCGGACCAATGCCTATCTTGCCGAACCGCTCTATCAGCTCCTTCTCACTTGGGTGTATTTGCAGCTGGCCCAGAAGGAAATTGAAATATGAGATAAACTCCGCGGATTCAGCCTTCGTCTTGTCATAGGTCGGGAAGATAGCGGGGTCTGCCGCCGGCGGAGCCTCTTCCCCAAGATACGAACTGAGAGATTGAATCTCATGCTCATCCTGTATTACCAAAACCTTCTCAAGGTCGCCTTCGACTTGCATGTTGACCGAAATCCGAACCAGGCACAGGACAAAATTGCCCTCGCTGCGGAAGACGTCATCGACTCCGGAAGGCGTGTCACCATGCCAGAAAGGGCCGGATATCACGAATGTTCTCGCACCCGTTCCGGTGGTTCTTGTGCCAACGTAGGCAAAGTTATGTGTGTACATGTCGATCATCTCGAATGAGTAATAACGGTCCTCTACTGCCGGTATGCTTACAACAACAGGCTCCGATCTAAGGTCTAGCCAGAGCCTGGAATAGATGCTGTCGTTATTCGGCCGGACAACTTCTCTGTAATCAGGTCCGCGAAGCTCCCTTTTGTGATAGAACATGCTGAATAGCCCGGGATCGATCGCCTGGATGAACATGGTTTTGAAATCCTCCAACATTGGATAAGCAAAGATGTAGGCCTGCTTAGCGATTTCCTTTGCTTGCTCGAAATCGGTTGTCAGTTCCGTTGCGTTTGCAATTGGAGAAGAAAACAGGAAGAGACAGAGAATGACAAGCGTGATCAGATTCTTGCATTGCGACACTTTCCACACCCCCTTGTGCACTCC
>MPOY01000442.1 GCA_001896715.1 Methanoculleus sp. EBM-46 | reverse complement strand
TCACTCTCGTGGTAACCCATCGAGCTGCCGTATTTCTCGTAGAGCTCGTCGATTGTGAATCCTTCTATCTCAAGGATAAAGCTCCCGACGGGTATTGAACTCCCAGATTCGATCACCAGCGCCCTGCCCCGTACTTCCCTGGTTTTGAAGGGAAGTACGTTGATTTCTCCGGGGAAAGACATTCCCGAGTGCTGATCCTTCAGGCTACCGGTAATCCTCCCCGCGACCAGAAAGAACTCACTCAGGGTCATTCCATCTTTCAGCGACGACTTCGCTTCTTCCACGAGATCGCGGAAGACCTCCTCGTCTATCTTTCGCCAGGGATCGTAGAAAAGACTTTCGATTTTCCCGACAAGAAAATCGATATCTTCCAGAAGCTGCCGGCGGGTGAAAGCCTCTCCCGGAAAGGCAGTTGAAAAGAGCATGATAAACAAAAAAAGCACAAGCAAAGACACTCTCTTCGTTGTTGATCCCTCCTTATATGTATATGCTACGCACTTACAAATTCCTAATAACAGAAGTCGCAGCGATTTAGTTTGATTTTTTAATCATTATCTGACAATTCATATATTTACTTTTCGAATAAAATTGTGGTCGATCATTTGATAGTAAAAACATTTTTTTGTTATAATTAGTTTCACTGATCTAACCATGGATTGAGAGATTTTGATTCTTTGGACAAACAGTTATTTTGTTGCTACCGTAGGCGGTGCACCGCTTTCCGTAATTAAACAGTACATCGAAAGCCAAAAAACCTCGCAAAGGAGGTGAAAAAGTGCAAATCATCGTCAAGATTAAATTAGAGCTAACCAGAGAACAGGTTACTCTTCTTCGAGCAACAACTAGAGAATACATCCGCTTGGTCAATAACATAGTAGCAGATTTCGTAAAAGCTGATGCACCCCTTAAATATACTAGTAAAACCGTTATTGCGGAGCTTCCCAGTGCAGTAAAAAACCAAGCGATAAAAGACGCTAGAAGTGTTTTCAAAAAGTATAAAAAGAATGTTTGTGCCAATGCCAGATTAGAACCAGAAGACCAAAGAGAAGTCAGAGTGCCAATTCTTAAAAAACCTGTCGCAATCTGGAACAACCAGAACTATTCTCTAAAAGAAAACATCCTGTCGTTTCCTGTTTTAATTGCCGATAAGTCTAAACGTATTGAAGTTAAAGCAGTGCTGACCGACTACCAACGGGAACAGTTAAACGGCAAACGCGGTAGTCTTCGTATAACGCAAAAATCAGGTAAATACATAGCCCAAATAGCCGTAGAAATGGATGAAGAACAGCCTGAGACCAGTAATAAAATCATGGGTGTAGATTTAGGTCTTAAAAATCCTGCTGTAGCCGTTTTGGAAGGAGGTAAAACCAAATTCATTGGTAATGGCAGACAATGCAAATTTATCAAGCGCAAACATCGTTCAGTACGGCGAAAACTCGGCAAACTCAAGAAGCTCAAAGCTATAAAAAAGCGCCACGACAAGGAACAGAGATGGATGAAAGACCAAGACCACAAAATCAGCCGCCAAATTGTTAATTTTGCTAAAGAAAATCAAGTTGCAGTTATTCGTATGGAACGCTTGACGAATATCCGCAACACGGCAAAAACAAGCCGTAAAAATGAGAAGAATTTGCATCCTTGGAGTTTCTATCGACTGGCAAAGTACATAGAATACAAGGCGACTCTGGTAGGAATTAAAGTAGAATACGTTAATCCCGAATATACAAGCCAGAAATGTCCAAAATGTGGTAAACACAACAAGGCCAAGGATAGAAAATACGTGTGTGGTTGTGGATTCAAAGCCCACAGGGATAGAGTGGGAGCGATGAATATTATTTCCGCAACTGTGGCAGATGGTGTAGTATAAGCGATAGTCTGCCAGCCCTAGGAGCTAATATGCTCTGCCTAGGGACGGGCTGCTGACACAGCCCTTAACTTGGGGTCATACTCCGATGCCAGAAAC
>MPOY01000127.1 GCA_001896715.1 Methanoculleus sp. EBM-46 | reverse complement strand
GAGACCGTCGTCGATGTCAGTCCGGCTGAGCCCACCGGCGCGTACGTCTACGACCTCTTCATCGACGGCGACGGGACCGAGGAGAGCCACACGTTCTACGCCTCCGACGGCCTCCTCATCCACAACTGCCAGGACTGGGACCTCCGCTACTTCTTCTACTACGGCCTGATGCCGGACGGCAACGGGACGAAGGCGTCGGTCGCCGGGCCGGCAAAGAGGGCCGAGGTGGCCGTCCTCCACGCCGTCAAGGCGCTCGGCTCCGCGCAGACGAACTTCGCCGGCGGCCAGGGCTACTACAACTTCCTGACATTCATGGCACCCTTCTTCGAGGGGATGGAGTACGGGGAGATCAAGCAATTGATGCAGATGTTCGTCTACGAGATGACCCAGATGATGGTCGCGAGAGGCGGCCAGGTGGTCTTCTCGTCGGTCCAGCTCTCCCCGGGCGTCCCGACCCTCTGGCGGGACAAACCCTGCGTCTACCGCGGCAAGATCTGGGACGGCAACCAGGCGCCGCTCCGGACCTACGGCGAGTTCGAGCGGGAGGTCAGGCTCCTCTTCAAGGCGCTGATGGAGGTGATGCTCGAGGGAGACTACTGGGGCAAGCCCTTCTCCTTCCCGAAACCCGAGATCAGCATCGAGCCCGACTTCCTCACCGAGAACGAGGCGTATAATCGCGAACACCCGGATCTCCCCACCTACCACGACCTCTACCTGATGACGTTTGAGCTCGCGTCGAAGTTCGGCACTCCCTACTACGACAACCAGATTCCAGCCTACCGGGGAGCCGGAGAAGGCATATCGTGCTACCAGTGCCTTGCGGGCGACGAACTGGTCCCGGTGGCCGACAGCACCGGCAGGGTCGTCGTGCGATCGATCCGGAGCCTCTTTGATGTCGCGGCAAAGAACGGGCGTCGGGTCGACCCGTTCGGCACGGAGCTTGCCTACTATGACGGGAAGACGCCGAGCGTCGATTTCACGACCCTGGAGGCATCGCTTCGCCCGTTCCGCGGCGTGATGCGCCGGCGATATACCGGCGACCTCCTCCGGATCACGCTTGAGTCGGGCCGGCAGATAACCGTCACCCCCGACCACCCGGTCTACATCCTGAACGGAGGCGGATTTGCCAGAGAGACGGCGGGAGACCTCGAGACCGGCGATTACCTGCCGGTGCTCACGGCAGAGGGACTCGGTGAGGGCAGCGTTACAGGCATCGATCTCGCAGAGGTTCTCACGAAGGCAGGCCACGCCGGTGCGATCCGCGTCACTGAAGATGCGGTGACGATCCCGGGCACCCGCCACCCCGGCCTGCCCCGCACCCTCCCGGTAAGCCCCGAACTCGCGGTGTTCCTCGGCTACTATCTTGCGGCAGGGTCGAGCGACCACGCCGGACGGCACTACACGGTCCGACTCGCGTTTGGAAGGCATGATGCGGATAGCGCAGCGGATGCCGCCGCCTGTATCCGCGCCGCCCTCGGGTACGAACCACAGATCCAGAAGTCGACGACAGGGATCGACGTTGTCGTCAGGAGTAAACTCATCTTCCTCCTGGTCGACGCTCTCGGGTGCGGTTCCTCGGCTGAAACACGATCGGTGCCCGACCTGCTCTTCAACCTCGACCGCATCCTCGCCGGCGACTACCTCGGTGCAGCCTTCCTCGCCACCGGGAAAAGAACCATCGGGCGCCGCGCCAGGAGCATCAGGCTGAAGACGGCCTCGGAGGATGCCGCACGGAAGGTGGTCTGGCTCGCCGGGCAGCTTGGCATCCAGATGAGTTACGCCGAACGGGAACACGGGATTCACCGGCCCGGTGCCCCACAGACGACCTACACCTGCAGCATCACGGCCCAGGATCAGATCGAACGGTTCTCCGCGGCAACCGGGTTCCCTGCAGAGATGCCCCTCGGGAGAGAGAGGGGCGGGGCCTTCACCCGCCTCCCGGAGGGCGAACGTGCTCGCGGGTACACGGCCCTCGCCTGCGCAAGCAAGTACAGCGCCGGCGGGGTGGAGGGGGTCCAGGTCTCGCTCTTCCTCCCGCCTATCACCCAACCAGCCGGGAAGGGCCGGTTCGCCGGGGGTGACGTCCACCCGCTCCGGGTCCGCTCGATCGAGCCGGTAGTCTACGATGGCCATGTCTACGACCTTGTCGACGTTGCCGGCACGCACACCTTCGCAAACGCCCTCGGCATCGTAACGGGGAACTGCTGCGCCTACCAGTTCTCCTCCCTTGCCGACGAGGACGACGAATTCGAGGACAAACTCCACTTCAGAGAGGGAAAACACTTCTCGATGGGTTCCTGGCAGGTGATGTCCATCAACTGCCCGCGGGCGGCGTACAAGGCGGAAGGTAACCAGGAACGGCTCTTTGCCGAACTGAAGGCGCTCATGGACATCGCCGTCGGCCTCTATCGGATCAAGCGCCGGTGGATGTCGCTGATCCGGGCGAACGGGCGGATGCCGTTTGCGATGCAGCGCCCGAAAGATCCGAACACCGGCGAACGCGGAGCGGTCGCCGTGGATCTCGAAGGCCTCGTCTACACCATCGGCGTGGTCGGCGTCAACGAGATGGTGCAGCACTTCACCGGACACCAGCTCCACGAGTCAAAGGAGGCGTTCCGCCTCGCCGTCCGGGCCATGACGGAGCTCGAGATGTACGCCCGGGAACTCTCGCAGAAGCACAACATGACGATCGCCCT
>MPOY01000212.1 GCA_001896715.1 Methanoculleus sp. EBM-46 | reverse complement strand
GCGATCGAGGCCCCGGCGTTGCGGAGCACCGGTGCGAGGACGCGGTCCATGTAATCGATCGTCGGGCTCCAGGCCACCTCGGTCCCCCCCGTGACCGTTATGCTCCCCCCGGTGCGGAGGGCGACCGGGAGCCATGCCTGGAGGATGAGGGTGATGCTCCCGGCAGTCCCCGGATCGATCCGGAGGTCGGCCCGCCGGAGGTCGCCCGGAGCGAACGTGATCTCGCGGCTCCCGACTGTAAGCCCCCGGCATTCGGCGTTGCAGACCCCCGCGACCGCCCGGACCGCGGCGATCTGCTGGGGAGCAAGACCGGGGTTCGGCCGGTTCTCCCGTATCCGGGTCACGGCGACCGGTATCCCGGCAAGCGCCGAGAGGGCGACCGCCAGGCGAACGATCTGCCCGCCCCCCTCGAGGCAGGACCCATCAATGGTGAGCATCGTCTCTGATCGCGGTGGCGATGGCGTTCGCGGCCGATATGAAGCTTGAGGCGTTCTCGTAGGTGTCGCTTGAGACGACCGAGGCGATCCCCGCCGCCCGCAGGCGCGTGTAGGCACCGCTCGTAAACACCCCGTGGACGCAGGCCGCGTGGATGGATGCCGCTCCCTGTTCCCGGAGCATGCAGGCCGCGGTCGCAAGCGTTCCGCCGGTGGATATGATATCATCCACGATCACGACCTCGCGCCCGGCGGCATCGATGGTCTTTGGGGCAATCCGGACCTCGTCGCCCGAGAGCCGGGTCTTCTCAAGGTGGTCGCAGTCCCACCCGCCGACCGCCGCAACGCCGGTCGCGAACTCGATCGCTCCCTCGTCCGGGGCAAGGATGAGGGGGTTCTTCAGGTGCAGGTCGCCGATATACCCCCCGATGGCCGGAGCGATGGTGATGTTCTTTGCCGGGACGCCGAAGTGCTGCAGCACGCCGGGGTCGTGGATGTTGACCACGAACGCCCGCTCGGTGCCGGCAGAGAGAGCTCGTGCGACCGCCCTGGCGCTGATCGGCTCACCCGGGACAAACCGCCTGTCCTGGCGGGAGTAGCCGAGGTACGGGGCCACCAGGGTGTTCTTCGATCGGTCGGCGGCATCGATCAGAAGGAGCGCCTGCACAAACATATCGTTGTCCACGGTGCTGCTGACGATCAGGGTCTCGTCGTCCAGTTCCCCGCACCGCAGATACATCTCCCCGTCGGGAAATCGGGTGAATTTCGTCTCAACCAGCGGTACCCCGAGCTTCGCGGCGACGCGGGCCGCGAGGACCTGGGACCGTTCCGTGCTGATTATCCTCATGTAACACCTTTGCTGGAAAGTATTTGAACGAGGATGAATAAATTATATAAGTATCAGTGCATCAAAGAGGTAAACCCGACGATGGATTTGACGACTCCAGAAGAAATCCCGAAGATCGAGCTCACAAACGACGAGCTGGCGGAAGCCGACGTCTTTGCCGGCCTTGAGCTGAGCGCATCGTCAGATATCGATGTACCCCCGAATCTCATCGATCAGGTCATCGGTCAGGAACATGCCGTCGAGGTGATCCGGAAGGCAGCGGTCCAGCGCAGGCACGTGATGATGATCGGCACCCCCGGGACCGGCAAATCGATGCTGGCCAAAGCGATGGCGGAGCTCCTCCCGAAAGAGGAACTGCAGGATATCCTGGTCTATCCGAACTCCGAGGACAACAATAACCCGATCGTCCGGACCGTTCCCGCCGGTCGCGGCAAGCAGATTGTCAACGCCCACAAGATGGAGGCGAGAAAGAAGATCCAGATGCGGAGCACTCTTATCATGCTCCTTGTCTTCGGTATCATCGGCTACGCCATCATTGCCTCCCAGTGGCTTATGGGAATAATCGCCGCCGCGTTCGTCTTCATGGCGCTGAAGTACTCGACGCCCCGCGAGGAGGCGATGGTTCCGAAGCTCCTGGTCACCCACGACCCGAACACCCCCGCGCCCTTCGTGGACGCCACCGGCTCGCACGCGGGTGCCCTGCTCGGCGACGTGCGGCACGACCCGTTCCAGAGCGGCGGCCTTGAGACGCCGTCCCACGACCGTGTCGAGGGTGGGGCCATTCACCGGGCGCACGGCGGGGTGCTCTTCATCGACGAGATCAACACCCTCACGCCGCACTCCCAGCAGAACCTGCTGACCGCTCTCCAGGAGGGCACTTTCCCGATCACCGGCCAGAGCGAGCGTTCAAGCGGTGCGATGGTCCGGACCGAACCGGTTCCCTGCCGATTTGTCATGATCGCGGCCGGAAACCTCGATGCCATCCAGGGGATGCACCCGGCGCTCCGGTCGCGTATCCGCGGCTACGGCTACGAGGTCTACATGCGGGACACGATGGAGGATACGCCGGAGAACCGGAAGAAGTTCCTCCGATTCATCGCCCAGGAGGTCAAGAACGACGGGAAGATCCCCCACTTCGACCGGAGCGCCATGCTCGAGGTGCTCAGGGAGGCCCGCCGCCGCTCGAACCGGAAGGGCCACCTGACCCTGAAACTCCGCGATATGGGCGGGCTCATCCGGGTGGCGGGGGACCTCGCCCGACAGGAAGGTGCCGATATCACCACGGCACGGCACGTCATCGCCGCGAAGTCGGCCGCCCGCTCGATCGAGGATCAGATATCCGACGAGTACATACGGCGGAGCCGCGACTACGAGATCACCGTCGTCGAGGGCGCCCGGGTCGGCCGGGTGAACGGGCTTGCGGTGATGGGGAGCGACTCAGGATCGGTCCTCCCGGTGATGGCCGAGGTGACACCGAGCCAGGGGGCGAACGGTTCGGTGATCGCGACCGGTATGTTAAAAGAGATCGCGAAAGAATCGATCACGAACGTCAGCGCCCTGATCAAGAAGTTCACGGGCAAGGATATCAGAAATATGGATATCCACATCCAGTTCATCGGCACCTACAGCGGCGTGGAGGGCGACTCGGCCTCCGTGACCGTGGCAACGGCGGTGATCAGTGCCGTCGAGAACATACCGGTGCGCCAGGACGTCGCGATGACCGGGTCGCTCTCGGTCAGGGGCGACGTCCTCCCCATCGGCGGGGTGACCTACAAGATCGAGGCGGCGGCAAAGGCCGGTATCAAGC
Organism: Methanoculleus sp. EBM-46; assembly: GCA_001896715.1. Classification (GTDB taxonomy): domain Archaea; phylum Halobacteriota; class Methanomicrobia; order Methanomicrobiales; family Methanoculleaceae; genus Methanoculleus. Next base: position 3,571 of record MPOY01000212.1, on the reverse strand, counting down.
GGGTGATCATACCGCGATCGAACCTGGAGGATGTCCTCATCGAGGACCGCTACCGCACGATGGTCGAGGTGGTACCGGTCGAACACATCGAGGAGGTTCTCCAGAACGCTCTCGTCCCCGAGAACCGCGAGAGCTTCCTCTCGAAGCTCCGGAAGATGACGGTCAACCCGACGGCCGGCATATTCGACCCGAATGTCGGCCGCACCCTGGTCTGATGTCGTATGGCAGACGTGAGGTACTATGATGTCAGGAGCGTGCGAGGCGAGGTCACCCAGATCGATATCGATAACGGGGTGGTCGAGTCCGCAGGCGCTTCGTTCTTTGACAAAACGGTGATCCGGGTGCTCGGGCCGAGAGGCTGGGGCATCCTCACCCGCGACCACGTCGATATCGACGACAGGCGCGAACTCGACGGTCTCGTCGCGGCGGCGGCACGCCTTGCCGCCGTCACGAAGGATGCTATCAGCCTTGCCGACGCACCGCGCGGCGTTCTCGCGGTCCCCCCTCTCGGAGAAGACCCTCGGGACGTCGACCTCGAGGAGAAGACCCGGCTGCTTGCCGGGATCGAGGCAGCGGCACGGATCGAGGGCGTTGCAAACACCCGGGCCCGGTACACCGAAGGGATCGACGCCGTCCGGTTCCGGGACTCAAGCGAGAACGAGTACTCCTTTGAAGCGGTCCGGTCGGGATTCTCGGTCCTTGCCATCGCCTCAAAAAACGGTGTGATGCAGATGGGAAGCGAGCGCGACCACATTACGACCGGGTTCAACCTCCGGGATAAGCAGGGCCTCGGCCGGAAAGCCGGCGAGGTCGCGGTCTCGCTCCTCGATGCGAAGCTCCCGAAGGGTGGGGCGCAGCGGGCCATACTCGACCCGGAGCTTGCGGGGGTCTTCACCCATGAGGCGGTCGGCCACGCGAGCGAGGGCGACCTCGTCCGCGAAGGCGCATCGGTCCTCGGGGGGAAGATCGGTGAAGAGATCGGCTGTCGCGGGCTCGTGATCGTGGATGATCCCTCCCTCCATGAGTTCGGGTTCATCCCGGTGGATGCCGAGGGTGTCGCAGTGCAGCGGACCGAGATCATCCGCGATGGGATCCTTCGATCGTTCCTCCACAACCGCGAGACCCTCGCGGCGGTCGGGGACGGCATCCCCGGCCACGCCCGGGCGGAGCACGGTGCGCCGCCGATCGTCCGGATGAGCAACACGTTCATCGAGAACGGCGATGCATCCTATGACGAGCTCCTCGCCGAGTGCCGGGACGGCATCCTCCTCATCGGCTCAAGGGGCGGCCAGGTCGACCCCGGGCGGGGCATCTTCCAGTTCAACGCGGAGTACGGCTATATCGTCAGGGGCGGCGAGACGACCGATATGGTCCGTGACGTCTCGCTCTCGGGCGAGATCCTCTCGACGCTCCATAACATAACCCTCATCGGGGACGATCGAAGGATGAGCCCGGGCTACTGCGGCAAGGGCGGGCAGAGCGTCCCGGTCAGCGACGGCGCGCCGCACCTCCTGCTTGAGGGCGCGGTCATCGGGGGGCGGGGCGAATGATCGGCGACGACCTGATCGCGAGGATTCTCCGGGAAGGCGAGCGCCGGGCCGACGAGGTCGAGGTCTTCTATGCCCGGGGGACGAGCGTCAGCGCCGAGATCAAGAAGGGGATCCTCGGCACCGCCGAGGAGTCCGAGGCCTGGAGCATGGCCATACGGACCGTCAGGGACGGACGGATAGGCTCCTCATCCACCGGCGATCCCGACCGGTGGAAGGAGTGCCTGGAGGCGGCGCTTGCAAGCGGCCGCCTCGCCACCCCGCAGCAGTGGGGCGGGTTCCCGAAGCCGGCCGAGATGGCCGGCACCGCATCGTCGTCGGACCCGGATATCGTCGTCGCGATCGAGGATGCGGCCGGGATGGTCGATGCTCTCCTCGCGGGTGCGGCGGAGCATCCCGTGGAGGTCGTCGGGGGGTCTGCAGACCTCGCCCGGTCGTATATCGCGGTCGCGAACACGAACGGCGTCACCTACGGCATGGACCGGACGGTGGCGGCGGTCTCCCTCGAGGCGATCCGGGAGCAATCCACCGGCTACGAGTTCGACGCCTCCCCGTTCCGTGCCGATATCGATGCCCGGTCGGTCGGAGAAGAGGCGGCCGCGCTTGCTGCCCGCTCCCTCGGGGGTTCTGAGGTCGCGACCGGGCGCTACGACGTCGTCCTCTCGCCGGTTGCCGCCGCAAGCATCCTCGGGCAGGTCATCCTCCCGGCCCTCTCCGGGCGGAACGTGAAGGCCGGTCGGTCGTTCCTTGCGGATAAGGTCGGCGAACAGGTCTTCGACGAGACCCTTTCGGTCTACGACGACCCCTTCGCCCCCGGCCTCGGCAGCACCGCCTGGGATGCGGAGGGTACGCCCACCCGCCGCCTGGTCTTCGTGGAGCAGGGGGTGCTCCGGCGGTTTGCCTACGATCTCAAGACCGGCTACCGCTACGGCGAGGGGAGCACCGGGAGCGCCGTGCGCTCCGGGGGCGATACTCCCGGTATAGGGTTTCACAACCTCTTCATCGACGGGCCGCGGGTGAAAGAGCCCGGCGACGAGCGGGCGGTCTGGATCCACGACGTCGTGGGCGCCCATACTGCAAACCCCTTCTCCGGCGACTTCTCCGTGGAGATATCAAACCCCTTCTGGATCGAGGGCGGAGACCTCGTCGAACCCATCCGGACGGCTATGTTTGCAGGAAACGCCTTTGAGATGCTCCGGGCGATAGGGGGGCTCGGGAATGACGCAAGGCATGTCGGACGGCTGACGATTCCATCAATACGGTTAAATAACCAGCAGATCATTGGTAAATAGATGATGGAAGAGATCCTTGCCATCCTTCTTGCCGTAGCGATAGCCGCGACGGTCTATTACTTCATGAAGAAGACCCTGACGCTCGTCATCAACGCCGTCGCCGGGCTCGCCACGCTCTTGCTCCTGAATTACTTCGATGTCCTCGCCTGGTTCGGGGCACCCGACATCCAGGTCAACCTGGTGACGATCCTCATATGCGCCCTCGGGGGGCTCCCCGGCGCCCTGATCCTGGTGCTGCTCCACCTGGCCGGGATCGCGTTCTGAAGGGACGAAGGTTCTTATACCGGAGGGGGACCGGGGCTGCCGGCGAGTCACCTCGCCGCGAGCCCCCGTGGCGATAGCAGCCATGATCCGGTGCACGGCTGCTCACCTGCTCCACCCCGGATACGGCTGCTTACCTGATATCGCAAGCACTGACCCCGCCCCCTTCCCCGGGGGCGGGGGCGGAGCGCCGCAGGCGCGGGCGGGGTGGGGGCTGCCGGCGAGTTCCTTGGGTAGCCATCTACAAGGAACCCGGACAGGGTCGGTGAGATATTCGGAGTTCTGGGAGCGTAGGAGACAGGGGAGGGGGAACGAGTTCCCCCTCCCCGTCAGCCCCACCCCCCGTGGCGATATCCCCACGGTCCAGCACATGGGGAGATCCTGGAGAAGAGCCGGGCACGGCTGCCCACCGGCTCCACCCCGGATACGGCTGCTTACCTGATATCGCCACGCACTGCCCACGCCCCCGCG
>MPOY01000150.1 GCA_001896715.1 Methanoculleus sp. EBM-46 | reverse complement strand
GTCCGGGGCCAGTGTGTCTATCTTGATCTCTGTCCCGTCGGATGTCTCTCCACATGCATCCCATGCCGTGAAGGTTATTTCCGCCATCTGGCAGTCAAGTCCGGATATGTTCCATCTCCAGTTAGAATTACCCTGGCCATCCTCATCGTTCTTCCATGGAGCATTGGGCTTCTGTCCGTAAGATACCCACTGCATGTTGGTTACATTCGGATCGGGGTCTACGTCTTCCCAGTGTTCAATAAATCCGGCTGTCACTTCTATCACGAAGTCTTCAGGGCATCCATCGGTTGCTTCCCATGTGAGAAGTGTGGTCGGCGAGTTGTACACGACGTCGCACAATTCCTCCGGATCCGGCACCGGTTCCATGTCGAATTCCCAGGATAGGATCTTGGGCCTTACGTTGTCTATGTTGTAGGTCGCCGTCGCTACCGTCTCGTTTCCACAGCTGTCGATAGCTGTTATTGTGAGCGTTATATCCACACAATCAAGATCCTCGAATGTCCATGTCGCATTTCCAGTAGGCCCGACAAGTACCCCGCCATTTCCATCCAATACCTGCGTGTAAACCAAAGGCGTCGCGTCTAGCGTTCCATAGCTAACCGCGAGGATTACTTCTTCGATGCAGTTGTCTGTTACGTCCCAGTTGAATGTCGTGAATGTAGCGCAGTGATCCGGTTCGAGTATGTCCAGCTCTATCGAAGGCGCCATGTTATCAACAAGAACCGTCGCCACTTGCGTCGTTGTGTGTCCGCAATCGTCAACTGCGGTTATCGTGTAGGTGAGTACTTCACAGTCTATCTCCGGTAGCTTCCACAGTACTTCTCCTGACCAGCAGTCGCTTTCACATATCCATGTGAAGCAGTCAATTCCCCGGTCGAGACAGCCCTTGGATACGTTTATCATCACGTAATCGAGGCAGTTCTCTTCAACTCCGTAGTAGATTTCGACTGATCTGTCAGTTACGCACCCTTCTTCGTCCACTCCAAAGTATTCTATTACCGGCGCCAGGTTGTCCACTGATATGAAATCGGTGTAGGATCCTTTGTTCCCGCAAGCGTCGGTCGCATAGACTGTCACTACAAGTTCGCAGCAGTCAACGGGGGCCCATGTCAGTGTCGCCGTGCCGCTCAATCCGTCTTCACTTAGTTCGTAATCAACCTTCGGACCACAATAGCCGAGCCCGCTGAAGGCGTCATCAAAGACGCAATTGAACTCGGCATTGATACCTGTGAAGGTCGCTTCCTGGCAATCGGATATCGTCCAGCTGAATACCAGCGAAGTCGCTGTCGGGCTGCAGATATCTTCTCCAAGATCGAATTCAACCACAGGAGCCACGTTG
>MPOY01000524.1 GCA_001896715.1 Methanoculleus sp. EBM-46 | reverse complement strand
CAAATTCGAAAGGTTTAAGGATTGCCCTACTACATCTACACGTAGGTATCAACCGTATATGGCCGCATCAACCCCCGTTCAGGCACTCTATGTCGACGACGAGGCCGTGCTGCTCGATATCGCCCGCCTCTACCTTGAGCGAACGGGCGATATAGCCGTCGATATCACGGCAAACCCGCTTGAAGCGTATACGCTGATCATGACCGGCCGGTATGACGTGGTCGTCTCGGACTACCAGATGCCGGAGATGGACGGTATCGCTCTCCTGAAGCGGGCCCGGGAGGCCGGATCGCAGGTGCCCTTCATCATATTCACCGGCAAGGGACGCGAAGAGGTGGTGATCGAGGCGCTGAACAACGGCGCCGACTTCTACCTCCAGAAGGGGGGCGATCCGAAGACGCAGTTTGCCGAGCTTGCAAACGCTATCCGGCAGCTGGCCGGGAAGCAGAAGGCGGAGATTGCGGTTCGCCGGAGCGAGGAGATGCTGCATAAGGCCGAGAGCCTTGCGCATCTCGGGAGCTGGGTGTTCGATCACAGGACCGGGCGGTTGACGTGGTCTGACGAGACCTACCGCATATTCGGCCTCGATCCCGGGGAGCGTGTGATGACCCACGAGTCGTTCCTCTCGATGGTGCACCCGGACGACAGGGCCATGGTCCATGCAACCTACTCTTCCTCTGTCACGAAAGGAGAGGCCTCCTATACCGTCGAACACCGGATATTTCGTGCCGACACCGGGGAGGTCCGGTATGTCGCTGAACGGTGCGAACACCTGCGGGACGCACTGGGGGAGGCCACCCTCTCGGTCGGGATGACGCACGATATCACCGAGCGTAAACTCGCCGAACTCGAACTGCTGCAGAGGCACGAGGAACTGCGGGCGGCGTACGAGCAGCTTGCCTCCATCGAGGAGGAGCTCCGGACAAGCTTCGACGACCTTGCCGGGAGCCAGCGCCGGATCCAGGAGAGCGAGGCGAAGCTTGCCGATATCATCGATTTTCTCCCCGATGCAACCTTCGTCATCGATACGGACGGCTGCGTCATCGCCTGGAACCGCGCGATGGAAAAAATGACCGGCATACCGAAGGCAGAGATGCTCGGGAGGGGCGATTATGCATATGCGGTCCCGTTCTACGGCGAGGCATGCCCGGTCCTGATCGATTATGTCCTCCATCTCGGGAGAGAAGCAGACAGCCCGTACCAGACCGAGAAGATAAGCGAAGATATCCTCGATGGCGAGACTTCTCGTGCCCGTCTTGCCGGAAGGGCAGTCGCCCTCAAGATCAGGGCATCCCCTCTCTATGACCGGGAGGGCCGGTGTGTCGGCGCAATCGAGATAGTCCGGGATATCACCGGGCAGAAACAGGTCGAGGCCGACCTGCGCGAGACCAAAAAGTATCTGGAGAACCTGATCGATCACGCCAGCGCCGCGATCGTCGTCTGGAACCCGGAGTGCACCATCACCCGGTTCAACCAGGCCTTTGAGCACCTGACCGGCATACCTGCAGATGAAGCCATCGGGCAGAAGGTAGAGATCCTCTTCCCGGCAAAGAGCCGGGACGCGTTGATGGAGCGGATCCGGCAGGCGATGGCGGGAGGGTCGTGGAGAGATGCGGAGGTCCCGATCCTGCACCGGTCGGGCAGCGTCAGGACGGTGCTCTGGAACACGGCAAACATCACCGGCAACGATGGAGAGACGCTGGTCTCGACGATTGCGCAGGGACAGGACATCACGTTCCGAAAAGAGGCGGAGACGAAACTTCTGGAGACGCACAGGGAACTGCTGGCAGCGTACGAGCAGATTGCCTCCAACGAGGAGGAACTCCGGAGAAGCTTCGACGACCTTGCCGAGAGCCAGCGCCAGCTCCAGCAGAGCGAGGACCTCTACCGGCGGATATCCGGGAGCATATCCGACATTGTCTACGCGTGCGACCTGCAGGATACGGGCGGGTATGCCCT
>MPOY01000275.1 GCA_001896715.1 Methanoculleus sp. EBM-46 | reverse complement strand
CCAATCCCCGCCCGACCGGGTTAACCGGATATCAGACCGGAAGCACCCGGGCAGCCGGTGAAAATACCACCTCGCGATTTTTCTGCAACGTCACCGCAACCGGGGCCGGTATAAGTTAATTATTATAAATTAACAATTTAAACTAAATCTGGTTGCCTGATACCACTTACAAATGCGGAATAGTTAAATATAAACCATTACAAGTTATGATAAACCGATCTCTCCGGTGCTCCGCCGGGAGAGTCTCAGTCAACCCCTGATGGACAGCCGATCTGCGTATCCCCCGGTTTCTGGCAGACCTTCCCCGTGCAGGAAGGCCCGGCATGCCGGGTAGGGGCGCCCCCGGGGGAGGAGGCTCTCGCAACAGAATGAATGGCCCGCATCCGGGCCGGAGCACCACGTTCCGGGGCCGGTTCTCCAGGAAGAGAACCGGTCCTGCAGGTACACAACGAGGCAGAACCATGGCAAAGAAGATTACGCTGAACATGATCACCCAGCGCTCCGTAGAAGAAGGCGTTGGGATAGTAAAGGGCAAGATGACCCCGGATTACTTCGAGGCCTGCTCCATCATCGAGATGCACGACGACGACGTCAGAGCGCTCGGTCTGGTCCCAAACCAGCTCGTACGGGTGACGAGTGAATGCGGAAGTGTGGTCGTCAAGAGCGTCAGGGGGCGCCAGGCGCTCTACCCCGGTCTTGCGTTCATCCCGCAGGGCGTCTATGCAAACCAGATCGTCCCGGCGCGTACCCAGGCGACCGGGGAACCCCAGTACAGCGGCTTTCCCGTGACAGTCGAACCCGTCGCTCCGGGCGAACGGCGCAAGAGCACCCTCGAACTCGTCCAGAGCGCCGTAGGGATGTGGAAAGGTGATCAGTAATGGCAAAAAAGATTGAGAATGTCGGATGCCCGTTCTGCGGCGTCTGCTGCGACGACCTTGTCGTCACCGTCTCTGATGACGGAAAGAAGATCCTTGAGGTTGAGAACGCCTGCATCATCGGCAGCACGGTCTTCCACCGTGCCATGGAAGACCGGCACGCTCTGCCCCGCCTCCGCCAGCCGGACGGCACCTTCAAAGAGATCTCCTACGACGAGGCGATCGACTACACGGCAAAGGTCCTGCACAACGCAAAGAAACCCCTGATCTACGGGTTCGGATCGACCAACTGCGAAGGCATGGCCGCCGCCGCCAAGGTCGCCGAGAAGGCAGGAGCCGTGCTCGACAACTGCGCATCCATCTGCCACGGGTCCTCGTTCCTTGCCATATTCGATAACGGCTACCCGAGCTGCACGCTCGGCGAGACGAAGAACCGGGCAGACGTCATCGTCTACTGGGGCGCAAACCCCTCTCACGCCCATCCCCGGCACATGTCCCGCTACTCGATCTTCCCCCGCGGGTTCTTCACCGGCAAAGGCCACAAGGGCCGCAAGATCATCGTCATCGACCCCCGGCATACCGACACCGCCCAGGTGGCCGATATCCACCTGCAGGTGCAGCAGGGGCACGACTACGACCTCTTCGATGCGTTCCGCACCGT
>MPOY01000270.1 GCA_001896715.1 Methanoculleus sp. EBM-46 | reverse complement strand
TCCGCCGGACGTAGCGCAACCCATCACGCGCAAAGAGGTCACGGAGGGCTCTTTTGAACCGGATCTCCTGGTCGAGGAACGCCGCCTCGTATGCCCGGGTCTCCCGGGCTATCCGGGCGCATTCGGCGCCATCGATCGGGGTGTTGTAGCACCCGTGCTCGTTCAGGCCGCCGATCTGCCGCCAGTCGACGAAGCCCCGCTCATCGGCCTCCCGGTGGAGCATGTAGGGATAGACCCGGCAGATCGAGAACCGCCGGTCGTAGATGCTGCACCTGCCATCCTCAAGGAAGATGCAGGAACCGTCCGGCTTTGTCCGGAGTGCGTAGCCGGAGACGTAGAACCGTCCCTTCTGGTCGCAGGCATCGAAGTCCGGCGCCGGCATGAGGGCATCGGGCTGAAACGATAGGACCCGGTCGGTGTCATCCTCGAGCAGAAAGACGTGGCCGTTGAACTCCCGGGTGCAGCACCGGCCGCAGCAGTCGCAGGAGAACCCCACGTCGCGGATGATAGCGATGAACTCCTCCTCAGGGAACCGGAGAAGCAGCTCGCGTTCCTGCTCGAGGGCATCTATCTCTTCGTCAAACGAGAGCATACGGCAGCAACCTCCCCATCGTGAGCCCGGCAGGTGTGCCGGGACTGATACCCTCAAGTATTCGACGGCATGGCGGATATCTCCTCCGGCACCCCGGGGTGCACCGGAGGGGCAGGCATCCTGTCCGGCGCCACGGGCGGCAGCGGGGAGGCACCATCGTCTCTTCGCCGGCACCCGGCCCGGGAGAGGCTGTAGAGGGCCCGGATCGGGAAAAGTATTAGGAGAACTCCGCCCAAGTACTACCACTACATCCGGGGCGCTCCCATGATAATAACCGTCATTATACTCGTCGTCGGCATCGCCATCCTCGTCAAAGGAGCCGATCTCTTCGTGAGCGGTGGGAGCGGTCTTGCTCTCCACCACCGCATATCCCCGGCCCTGATAGGATCCACGATCATCGCGTTCGGCACATCGCTCCCGGAGCTCGTCGTCAGCACGGATGCGGCAGCCACGGGGAACACGGG
>MPOY01000272.1 GCA_001896715.1 Methanoculleus sp. EBM-46 | reverse complement strand
GCCGGCGATACCGGGAGCCGGTGGACGGCGGTCTTTGGGGACCGGGCGAAGTTTGCGAGCAGCCGTTCCAGTTCCCGCCCGCGCTGGAGGGCGACGATCCGGGTGGGGCGGAGCAGGTCGATCATATGGAACTGGAACTCGGCGCCGACCCTGCCGGCGACGAGGCCGGGCGAGTCGATGACGGTGACGCGAGCCCCGGCGGCCTTCTCGACGAGGCGTTTTGCCGCCGTCAGCGTCTGGATGAAGTGGCCGCCGGGGGAGGTCGACCCGACGAACCGGATGTAGGTCGGGCCGGAGGAGAGGGCCATCCCCTCGGTCGTCGGCGGGCCGATCCGGGACTGCCCGGTGTCGCAGTCGACGTATGCGGTCTGCACGTGGGCGAAAGCCTGCTCGGCGAGGTAGCGGCAGAGCGTCGTCTTCCCGCTGTCCGTCGGTCCGACGACGTATACGCGCTCAGGGGTCGCTCCGTCGAGCGCCGCGGCAAGGTCCTCCCATCCTTCCCCGATCCGGATCATATCGCGATAGTATTGCCGTCCACCGGTAAGTGCCTGACGAACCGCTCCCGTGAGCGGGAGGGAGGGTTTATCTGGATCACCCGCCATCCCCGTCCCATGCACGGAACGGCAGCCACCACCGAACCGGTGCCCGCGGCCATCGGCAGGACGTTTCCCGCCCTCATGGCCACGTCGCTCACCGGCCGGGTCGTCACCCTTCCCGACGACGCCGGGGGCGACGTCGCGCTCATCGTCCTTGTCTTCCTCGAGTCGGCCTCGCCGATGGCAGAGTCCTGGAGCGGCCCCTTCGCCGGGGCGTTCACCAGGAACCCCCGGGTGACGACCTACCTCGTCTCGGTCGTCGGCGACAGCCTCATCGGCAGGTCTCTTGCCGACCAGATCGCCCGGGGGTTGCGGGGCGGCGTCCCGCCGGCAAAGCACGATACGGTGCTGACCGTGCCCGGGGATATCGAGGGATGCCGGCGGGCGTACGGGGTCGACGATCCGTCGCTCGCCTACATCTACCTCCTGGACGGGCGCGGCATCATCCGCTGGATGGAGAAGGGGACCGCCACGCCGGAGGGGCTCGATACCCTGGTGGAGGCGGCCCGGGGGTTGCTCGAACCGCTCGCCAGGTGATGGGGAACCGCCCGGCAGGAGGGGTCAGAGGTTCTTCAACGCGACGATATCGGTCACGCCGGTGAGCTTCCATATGTTCGAGCGCTCTTCGGAGGCGATGGCCTCGATCGGCTCTTCGGGCTTGTGGCCGAGCGCGGCAAGTATGTTCGGCGAGAGGTTGTGCGCCCGTATCATGCTCACGAACTTCTCCCGGATGATCTTCTTCTCGATGGCATCCTCGACCTGCACGAGATAGCCCTGCATCGTCACGAAGGTGTAACTGGAGAGATCGCTTGAGTACTTCTCGATCTCGACCGAGACGTAGGGGTGCTGCCGGAAGAGGTCGTTCTTCCTGCCGTACCGTGTCGCAAGGAAGTAGAGGAACTTTCCGTCGAAGACATACAGGAACGGGGCGATGTACGGGTACTTGCTCCCCTGGAACGCGATACGGCTGACGAACCCCTCCTCGATGAGTTTGTCGTACTCTGCTTTATCCATGCTCGGGATCTTCACGATCTCCATCAGGCATCCTCGTATTTTCGGTGACGTGTGAGAGTACATATAGGTTTCCCCGGCGGGCGTCTCTTCATCCGCTTCCGGGTGGATGCACTCCGGGTGCCATCCCGGCGGCAAAAGGCCCTTCCGCCGGCCTCCGGCCGAAGTTGCGGCGTATCGGCTCCCGATAGCCGGTGCGCCGGACGGATGAGGGCGCTGCGCTGTTGAGCCGCTGCACTCCGTGCCCCCTTTCGCGCCAACGGGGCTCATCTTCGCGACGATACCCGCCCCGTCGCAGGGCCGGGTGCGACGATCCGGGGACCGATCTGGTGAGATACCCCTCTCCCCCGGAAGGCCGCCCGCCCGCCGCCTCACCAGGGCCGGGCGCCGGCCGGCACCGGAAACGGTTTGGTCTCGGGGCCTCTTTTTTCAAACAGGCAATATAAAAATATTTATATTTAACAACCGAAAGAAAAATGCGCATGAGTAAGCACCATGCGACCGCTCTGCTTCTCCTCGGGATTGCCGTGTGCGCGGGGTTCTTCCTCTCTGTGCCGGCCGCCGCCGGCCCGGGCAAGGGGTTCGAGGCGCTGGAGTCCGGGGACCTCTTCCGGTCCCCGTTCGGCACCACGCCGCCGGAGCCTTCCGTCTCCCCGGCACTCCCGGAAGATACGCCCGATCTGCTCCCGGCACCGGACGATGCAGAGCCGGCGATGCCCG
>MPOY01000518.1 GCA_001896715.1 Methanoculleus sp. EBM-46 | reverse complement strand
TTTCCGCCGGTCAGGATGATCTTGCCGGAACTGAAGAGAAGGGCGACGATCTTCGGATCCTCAATACGGTAGACAAGCCCCGGGAACTGTTCGGGTTCGTACTCGATGTTCTCGAGGTTGAGGGTGATGACCACCTTGTTCAGGTTGATGTACCTGCCCATATCGTACGAACAGACGATGTTCGTGACCGCGACCTGCGGTTCATCGTAAGTATCGATGCCGGCATCCCGGAGCGAATGCATGATGATATCAAGGCCAGCGTGGAGATCCTCCTTGTTCCTGATACCGGTAAGCACCACCTTCCCCGACGAGAATATCAGGGACGCAATCTTGGGCTTCTCGATGCGGTAGACCGCCCCGGGAAACCTCTTCGTATTCAATTCACAGTTTTTTATTTTATTAGATACTTTTTCGAGGTCGATTGAGTCGGCAATCACCCCGGAAGCAACGATGTTCTCGATTTTCAGTGACTCGTATCCCTTCTCATCCATTGATATGAGTATCGTTTTTCGGACCATAATACTAATGGATGATCTTTATGGGTATTCTGAATAGGGAGCGCTCATCATCGTCGTGAATTCTTTAAACCATAGGCGCGCAAATCTCTATTGATCGCGGTATGACAGATGACGAGCAAAAAGTAGCATCCTACGAAGACCTCTGCGCGAATTTCAAGATAGACGTCCCTGAATACTATAACTTCGGCTTTGACGTGATCGACGCATGGGCAAAGAAGGATCGGAACAAGCTGGCGATGATCTGGACCGACCAGAAAGGAAACGAGAAGAAATACACATTCTTCGACCTCATGCGCCTCTCCAATCAGGCAGTCAACATCTGCATAAAATACGGCATCAAGAAGGGCGACCGGGTCATGCTGATGCTCCCCCGCGCCCCCGAATGGTGGATCTTCACCATCGCACTCATCAAGATCGGCGCGGTATACTGCCCTGCAACGACGATGCTGACGGCAAAAGATCTGAAATACCGCATCCAGGCGGCCGACATCAAGATGATCATCACCATGGCCGAGTATGCGGAGAGGATCGAGGAGATCCGCGAAGAGTGCCCCACGCTCGCGGTCCGTCTCATGATCGACGGCACCAGGGACGGATGGGTCAGTTACCCCGTCGAGCTCGACTACCCCGCGCCCTGCTCGCACAAACTGGTGAAC
>MPOY01000130.1 GCA_001896715.1 Methanoculleus sp. EBM-46 | reverse complement strand
GCTATCTGAAGCAATATACGTCTCCTGCAATGATAAGTTGTCTGAGTACTGGAAAAGTTACTACAAGAAAACCAGTCAAGAGAGCCGAATGAAGGCCAAATTCACAACTATACAGGATCTTATTCCTGGCCTCAAAGGATCATTTGACTATTTGGGATCACTGATCGAGGGAATGAATTTTAAAAGAAGACATATTGAAGTTCTAAATGAGTATCTACCTGATACAAAATCACGCGAGTTCATCCCGGCCCTTTCAAGATTACTCTACGTTATAAATTCTCTAAGGGTTGGTATTGAAAGATCAGAAATCATAAGATATCTCAAGCAGGTTATATGTACCAATAATCATCAAGTTGACGAGTTCGCCGACGTAATTCTAGAAATAATGGATAAACTTGACGAGAAAGCAAATGTTGAAAGGGCACACAAGAAGAATGAGCTTCTCCTGCCATGGGAAGTGATGAAAAATGCTCTTGAATCCCCTATGGACCTCAGCAATTCACTTCTTTTGATCGATGAAGCTCAGGATTTCACTGAAAGTGAGCTATATTATCTAAAGCTCAGCAACCCTGCCATGTGTTTGATTGCCTGCGATTATAATCAACAAGTTCTCGGTCATTTCACCCGGCGAGAATTTATCACCAGGGCTTTTTATCCGCCGGAAGTAAAAGAATATAAACTCACAGAAGTGTACAGAAATACCCGGGACATCTTTCTTCTTGCAAGAATATTCAGAAATAAGGCAATTACGAAGGACGGTGATCTCCTGACTGAGCCAATAATACCTTATCAGAAGCCTATTGTTTCCAGGGTGTCCGGCATTGATGAGTTGGTGGATAAACTCAAGACTACTTTCAAAGAAGACAATGAGATAAATATGGCTGTCTTGCTTCCTAATCGAGCAGTGAAAGAGCAATTTGAAGCGTGTTTCCGAGACTGCGATTCAAGGGGGATTTTTCCATATGTGATCTCAGAGATCAAGGGACTCGAGTTCAGTAACGTCGTCCTCTATAATCCCCATGAGATTGATCAAAAGCGAAACAAAGATCTAAACGAGAAACTCTATACCTCGGTTACGAGAGCAAAATACATGCTTCTTACCATCTTCTCAAATGAAAACGC
>MPOY01000595.1 GCA_001896715.1 Methanoculleus sp. EBM-46 | reverse complement strand
GCTACAGGGCGCCATCTTCATGATCTCGAATACCCGGATGGGCGTTCTCTCCCACGAGATTAAGGTCGCCGCCGAAGAGCTCAGGTTCGGGTCCAGCGTCTCGAGCGCACTGGTGCGCATGGAAGAGCGTATCGGCCTGGTCTCGGTGAAGCGCGCGATCTCCCTCCTGGTACGGGCAAGCGAGGTGACCGATTACATCCGCGAAATCCTGACGATTGCAATCAACGACCTTCAGCACTACATCAAGATGAAGGCGAAGCGGCTGAATGTTTCGTTCGTCTACCTCGCGGTCATCTACCTCTCGTTCGGCATCTACCTCTACTCGGCGTACCAGCTGAACGTCGCCTTCATCTCGAGTTTCTCCGCGTACGACGTCACCTTCGACATCAGCGCAAACGTCCGGGAAATGCTCCACGTCGGGATCATTCTCGGGTTCTTCTCGGGGATCATGGCGGGCCAGCTCTCTTCGAACAGCATACTTGCGGGTTTCAAGCATGTCTGCCTGATGCTTGCTGCAACGGTGATCCTCTTTGTTTACATCATATGAGGCGGTTTCATGAAAGATGGAATACAGTACGACGAAGCGGTCTCCTCGGTCGTCGGCGAGATGATCATGGTGGCGCTGGTCATCATCCTCGTTGCTCTCTTCGCCACGTCGGCGTTCTCCCTGATACCGGGCGGTCGTGAGGCGAGCGTCGATGTCGCGATGAAGAACGCGTCGAACGGCACCACCTCGGCAGGGGACACTACGGTGATCTTCTGGCACAAGGGCGGCGATTGGGTGGAAGAAAATGATCTCGCGGTGGTCGTCATTAAGGAAAACGGAGTTAGGGACCCTTGGAAGATCGTGAAACTCCACGATCACGCCGGCAACCCTACTGGGGCGTTCGATCTCGGGGGATATCTCGTGGTCGAGCCCAAACCCGGTTCTTCTCCTATCGGCAATAATGATACCGTACGGCTCGTCACGCAGAAGAGCGTCGTCTATTCGGGGGTGATCCCATGATGGAGAAGGACGACGCGGTCTCGACCGTGATCGCGCTGATGCTGGTCCTCGGCATAGTCTCCACGCTGGTTGCGATCTACTCCGCGGCGTACCTCCCCGGATTGAAGCAGCAGTCCGAGATCGAGCACTCCCGCGAGGTGGCAGGCGCTTTTGCCCGGTTCGATTCGGATATCCAGCACGTCGTATCGCACAGGACGAGCGCCCGGTTCAGCGAACCGTTCTCCCTCGGCGGGGGTGATATTCTCTTAAGCCCGGTTCGGTCGAGCGGTTCGCTCACGATTCGGGCAGCGGAGGGGCCTCTGGTGAACGTAACCGTCGTCAACGGGACGCAGACCGTGACGAAGGCAGCCACTCTGGCGAACATCTCCTACGTGCCGTCGTTCACAACCTGGGAGCCGCAGGGATACCTCTGGGAGTATGGGTTCGTTGCGGTGACCAAAGACGACGTGACGGTACCCCAATCGTCGAGTTACAACACTGTATCCGAGGCACGGGCCGGGACCGACAGCGGCGAGTTCCTTCGCGCGTTCGTCGACCTGACCCCGAAAGGGGGCGGTCCCCTCACGATCACCCTGGTGAAGCTCGTTCCGAAAGAAGGCGGGTCGTTCGTCACCGGGAGCGGGAGGGTTGCGCTCGGGCTGAGTGCAACCGTCTCCGGAGAGACCATCGAGGAGGTGACCGGGATCACCTTCTCCTTTGATCCGGAGGTGCCCGGAATGCAGGATTACCTGGACGAGAAGTGCGGGCAGGTGAGTCTGTCGTACATCCCGGGCTCGAATACGCTTGACATTCCCGGCCAGCCCGTGGCTTTCCGGATCGTGAACGTCGAGGTGAGCGTATGGTAGACCGGGAGGCGGCGGTCACCCCGGTCGTCGGGGTGATCCTTTTACTCGCGATCGTGATCATCCTCGCCGCGCTCGTCGCCTCGTTTGCCGGCGGGGCTGCCGATGCGAAGGATCCTCCCCCCTCGACGGACCTTGCGGTGTATCCTGCCGGGAGCGAAGAGAAGTTCACTCTCGTCTTCGAGCACCGGGGCGGGGACCAGGTCCGGCTCCGGGATCTCAGGATCAACACCTGGGTCCACCTGCCGGACGGCGGTCTGTGTGCTGCGTCCCATGAGCAAGAAAAGCTGGAGGGGCTCTTCGGTACCGATATCTGGAGGGCGGGGGCCGGTTCGAATACCGGGGACCTGGAGGATACCGCCGGGTTTCTCGGCCTCGAAGAAGAAAAGTTGAGGGAATACGTCGGTCGGTCGGCCGTGGTCGAGGTGGCGATCTACCACCTCCCGAGCGGGGCTCTCCTGCATAAAAGCAGTGTTCTCTTAAAGGAGCGGTGAATGGTATGGGGTATGCTGGAACTCTTTTCGATGATGCCGTGTCAGAGGTTATCGGCGTCATGCTGATGCTCTCTGTGACGCTGATCGTCGTGGCTCTCGTGGCGGTGTACGCCACCGGTGCGGCGGGTGATACGACGCAGCCGATAAAGGCGGACCTGATCGCCTCCGGGACGATGAAGGATGGGGACAAGTATCAGGTCGTCTTCGAGCACAGGGCCGGGGATGCGTTTGATACCGATCAACTGGCGGTGAGCATCGGCTCCCGTGAAGATCCTGCCCTGCACATGATACTCAGGAACGACGATCCGCGAGATCGTATAACATGCTTTGACCCGGAGGAATCGATTGTTCAACTCGGGGATCGGTTCAAGGTTTATCTTGGCGAGTACGACGACACCGACAAACGGGTTACGTACAGGGGGGAGGGAGAGGTTCTGTACACGATCCCGTACGGCTGTCACCTGACCTATCGCTTCGTCGACCGCCGTACCGGCGCACCCATCTCCTCGGGAGAGTTCTTGATCAAGTAAGCTTGCACCATCCTGTTTTTGGAGGATTGCAGGGTTTGAGCCGGTCTCCTGGTACAACAGCAGCCCTGCGGTCGCCGGTCTCCGGGAGCATCGGCGGGCTTTCATAGGGCGCGACGAGCCTTACGAACGCCGATACGGCGAGGCTCACGACGAGGAGGGCGATGAGGCCGGAGGAAG
>MPOY01000029.1 GCA_001896715.1 Methanoculleus sp. EBM-46 | reverse complement strand
TGCTGCGGGTGGGATCCGAACCCACGATCTCCAGATGTCCCAGGTCCTGACGCTCCGTTCTCTCAAAAACCCTATGAGTCTGGCGCCATAACCGGCTAGGCCACCGCAGCGCACAAAGTGCATTATAACAATGATGTATTGACAAATAAACCTTGTGCATTCGGGAAAATTGAGATGGGAGGTCACTCCATGTTTTTCCGGAGGTAGACATCGACCGCCGCGGTGATCGCCGCCACCTTCTTCCCCTGCCGGAGCGATGCGGCCAACGTCTGCATACGTGTCTCCTCCTCGCGGAGGTAGCGGCGCAGGCTCGCGGAGATGTGCTCCTCCTGCAGGAAGTGCGTATGTGTGTCGCCGGCGACGAAGTGCGGGTTTCGCATGATCGCGTAATGGAGCGGGAGTGTCGTCTTCACTCCCAGGATGACGTACTCGTAGATGGCCCGGCGCATCCGCTGGATCGCCTCCTCGCGGTTGGACCCCCAGGCGCAGAGTTTCGCGATCATCGAGTCGTAGTGCGGGGGAATGGCGTAGCCCACGTGGATGCCGGAGTCGACCCGTATACCGGGTCCGCCCGGCGACCGGTAACGGACGATCTTGCCCGGGTCCGCAGTGAAGTTGTTCAGCGGGTCCTCCGCGTTGATCCGGCACTCGATCGCGTGCCCCCGGATGCTGATATCCTCCTGGCCCATCGCGAGGTCCTCGCCGGCGGCAACGGCGATCTGCTGCTTCACGATGTCGATACCGGTGATGAACTCCGTGATGGTGTGCTCCACCTGCAGCCGGGTGTTCACCTCCATGAAGTAGTAGTTGCCGTTTGAGTAGAGGAACTCCACCGTACCGGCGTTCCTGTAGTTCGCCGCCTTTGCCGCGGCGATGGCCGACGCCGTCATCCGCTCGCGGAGATCCGGCGTCATGATCGGACAGGGCGCCTCCTCGAGGAGTTTCTGGTGCCGGCGCTGGATGGAGCACTCCCGGTCGTAGAGGTGGACGGTATGCCCTTTTGCATCGGCAAGAACCTGAACCTCGATATGGCGCGGTTTCGCGAGATACTTCTCCACGAAGACCGTCGGGTCCCCGAAGGCGGAACCGGCGATCCGCATTCCCCCCTCGATTGCTTCCTCAAGGCCCTCCTCGCTCTCGACGATATGCATACCGATACCGCCGCCGCCCGCGCTCGCCTTCACGACCACCGGGTAGCCGATAGCGGCGGCGACCTCTTTTGCCTCGTCTAGACAGGTGACGCCCTCCGGCGTGCCGGGGAGAACCGGAACACCCGCCTCGCGCATCATCCGCTTCGACCCGATCTTCGAGCCCAGCGCCTCGATCGTCTTCCACGAAGGTCCGATGAACGTCCGCCCCTCGTCCTCGACCAGTTTTGCAAACCGGTAGTTCTCGGCGAGGAACCCGTATCCCGGGTGGATCGCTTCCGCCCCGGATTTCCGGGCGATGTCGCAGATCCGCTCCTTGTTCAGGTAACTTTTGGAGGGGTGTGCCTCGCCGACAAAAAAGGCCTCGTCGGCGTATTTGACGTGGAGCGCGTTTTTATCGGGCTCCGAGTAGATTGCAACCGTATCGATGCCGAGCTCCCGGCAGGCGCGCATAACCCGGATGGCGATCTCGCCGCGGTTGGCGATCAAAATTTTGTCAAAATATTTCATATCGGTGCCGGCCTCACTCGACGATCAGCAGCACGTCGCCGTTCTGCACGACGTCCCCGGCGTTCACGAAGATCTCTTCGACCCTGCCGTCACGCGGACTACGGATGGGGTTCTCCATCTTCATCGCCTCAAGGACGATGAGCGTATCCCCTTTCTTGACGGCATTCCCTTTCTGGGTCAGCACCTGCAGGACCATGCCCTGCATGTTGCTCTTGACGCCGCCGGCGATATCTCCGCGGGGGGCTCTCCCTTTGCCTGCCGGAGCGGTTGCCGGACCCGGAACCGTGACCGAACTCCCCTCCACGGTGACGATCCGGACAGAGAAGATCTCGCCGTCGACCTCCACCTCCATG
Organism: Methanoculleus sp. EBM-46; assembly: GCA_001896715.1. Classification (GTDB taxonomy): domain Archaea; phylum Halobacteriota; class Methanomicrobia; order Methanomicrobiales; family Methanoculleaceae; genus Methanoculleus. The sequence goes on along the minus strand of MPOY01000029.1, from coordinate 4,125 downwards.
GAGCTCGGTATCTCCGCTATCCGCGCCGCCGGAGCGGTGACCGGTTTCGGGATCACCTCGGCCTGCCGCTCGCCTCTGAGGAATGATGGGGCGACGCTCGGGTAGAGGATGTAGGTGAGGACATCCTCATCGCAGGTGACGAGGCCCTGTTCTGTTGCTTCCTTGCACATCTGGCCGCATATGGGCGCGAGGAGATCCGCCGGGCGAACCGTGACCGGTTCTTCGCCGTCGATGATCAGCTCCCGTATCTCGGGGCTGATCGGTGCCGGCGGCCGGCCGTAGAGGCCGCGGACGTAATCTTTCACCTCCGTCGTCACGTTCCGGTAGCGTTCTCCGTCCATGAGGACGTTGAAGACCGCCTGGGTGCCCACGATCTGGCTCGTCGGCGTCACGAGCGGCGGGTAACCGAGATCCTTCCTCACCCGCGGGATCTCCTGGAGAACCTCCTCCAGGCGGTTGAGTGCATTCTGCTCTTTTAACTGGGAGATGAGGTTTGATATCATGCCGCCCGGGAGCTGGTAGATCAGAACATCCGAATCGACCCGGTCTGCGATGGCGGAAAAGAGCGGTTCGTATTTCTCCCGCATATCCCGGCAGACGTTGCGCACATTCCGTAGCGGCAGAAGATCGATGCCGGTATCGCGCGGTGTCCCGATGACGCTTGCAACGACGCTCTCCGTGGGGGGTTGAGATGTCCCGAGAGCAAACGGCGACATAGCCGTATCGAGAATATCCACACCCGCATCGATCGCCGCCTGGTAACTCAGGGGCGCAACGCCGCTCGTGCAATGGGAGTGGAGGTTGACCATGACGTCCATCGTCTCCTTGATGCCGGATATCAGGTCGCGGGCATCGTGAGGCATGATCAGGCCGGCCATATCCTTGATGCAGATTGAGTTGCACCCAAGCGAGTAGAGTTCCCCGGCCATATCGATGAACGATGCGACGGAGTGAACCGGGCTTGTCGTATAGGATATCGCGCCCTGCAGGTGCGCCCCGACGTTCTGCACCTCCTCCATCGCCTTCTTCATATTCCGGATATCGTTCAACGCATCAAAGACCCGGAAGATATCGACACCGTTCCTTGCCGATGCTTCCACGAACTTCTCCACGACATCGTCGGGATAATGCCGGTATCCCACGAGGTTCTGGCCCCGCAGGAGCATCTGGATTGGGGTGCGCTTGAGCTCGGCCTTCAGCATCCGGAGACGCTCCCAGGGGTCGTCATTCAAGAACCTGATGCAACTGTCAAAGGTCGCCCCGCCCCAGGCCTCGACCGAGAAGAAGCCGACTTCGTCAATGGCCCGGGCAAGAGGGAGCATATCCTCAGTCCGGAGCCGGGTGGCGATCAGCGACTGATGCGCATCCCTAAGCGTGGTATCGGTGATGTGGAGTGTATCAAACTTGGCAGCACACATCGAATTTTGCACCTCGAAGGGCTGAGGAGATAGCGATAAAGCCTCTAAAAAATTCACCCTAATAATATAAAAACATCACGAACAGGGAAGCAGGATAAAAGCCCGAGTATTACCGCCGATACGGATGCCAGAATGTCTCGCGGGTCCGTTCTGAACCGGGGGCATATCCGCCCTCCGAGCGCGTATCCCCGTACTACCAGCAGTCTGGCGACTTCGTCGGCCCTCCGGATCTGGGTGACGATGAGCAGAACGGCGATCGGCACGATCGAGCGTGCGCCGATCGGGATCCCCTTGAGCGCAAGTGCGACCCGCGCCTGGTCGATCTCCTGCCGGATCACGAGGAGCCCGGTAAGCCCCATCTCGGCGATGAGCCCGATCTCAAATCCGATCCGCTTCCCGAGCGCCCAGACCGCCACAGCAAGCACTTCTCCCTCCTCCGTCTCGGTATATGCCCACGCGGCAAGGAGGAGGACCACGACCATCCGGATGAAGTAGGAGAGGCCGGGGCCGCCCCCCCATGCCGAGACGAGTGCGGTTAGGGCGATCATAGCGGTGAGGGAGAAGAGTACTCCGGGCCGTGGGAGAGCTTTTGTTCGCGGCGTGAAGACGAGCCACCAGACCAGGGCGACGACGGCGCCCATCGTGCTTGCAAACGCGGCAAGCGAGAGAACCACGGTGGAGAGAAGCCTCAGCCTTGGATCCTGCATATCGCCTCCCGTGCATCCTCAAGCCTGATGTTCTCCGGGCGGGCGCCCCGGTCGAGGGCATACGCAAGGTAGGGTGGGGCGTGCCGCCACCGCGGGATTGCGCCGGGCACGTTGCCGAGGGCGGTCAGGATCCCGCCCTCCATCTCCCAGATGGCGTCCACCCGGGGGAGAACCGCGCGCTCGTGCGAGAAGATGATGGTGATCCCCCGCCCCCTCTCCTCGATCATCCTGCAGGCCTTCTGTTTCGCGGCACAATCAAGCGAACTGAACGGTTCGTCCAGCATCAGCAGGTCCGGATCCCGCATGAACGTGCAGGCCAGGATCAACCGCTTCAGTTCACCGCGGGAGAGGTGGAACGGGTCGTCGTCGCCGCGGTCGGCGAGATCCGCCCGGGCGAGCACATCGTCCGGCACTAACCCCCAGGATCCGGCCTCTTCGGCAACGGTCGGCGAGGTGACGTGATATTCGGGAAATTGCAGCAGAAGCAGGGTCGATGAGACCCCCTGCCGTCGGATCGCACCGCTCCCCGGATGGAGGAGCCCGGCAAGCAGGAGGGCGAGCGTCGATTTCCCGCTCCCCACCGCTCCGCTGACCAGGTGCACGCCCTCCTCGAAGGTGCCGCTGCCCCGGAGGGTGAACGGGCCGCGAGAGAGGAGAAGATCCTCAAGTTCCACCCTCACCGGCGGATCCTCCACATCGTGGGGTAGAAACACGTCTCCTCGAGGCTCGTAAAAACCTCCTCGGGAGTGCCGTGGTGCCGGACCGCCCCCCCTGCCATGAAGACGACATAATCTGCTTCGGCTGCGGTGTCCATCGACTGCGTGCACCAGAGCACATGGGCCGCCGTGCTCTTCTTCACGGCGGCCTGTATGCGCGCGGCCGTCCCGCCGTCCAGGTGCGAGTCGGCCTCGTCCAGTATGAGCACCTCAGGATCGTCGACGACGGCCGCAGCCAGCGCGACGAGGGCTTTTTCGCCTCCCGAGAGGGCCGATACCTTCGCATCGAGGAGGTGCGGGATGCCGATCGTCCCGGCGGCCGCCCGGACACGTTCGTCGGTTTCGAGGCAGGGGCGGTGGCGGAACCGGGGAGACGATGCAATCTCGTCGTATGCCCGGGAGAAGAGGAGCGTCCGGTCGGGAAACTCTCCCACCCACCCGATCTTCACGGCGGCGGGCGCCCTCCCGAGGAGCCGGACCGTTCCCCTTCGGGGCTCTTCGATACCGGAGCAGATCGAGAGGAGCGTTGTCTTCCCACTCCCGTTCGGCCCGATGACGGCGACATGCCGTGCATCCACCGCCAGATCCGGAATGTCGACGATCCGGTGCCGGAGGTTGACGATCCGGATCATGCCACCCGTTTTCCTATGGTATATGCGGCGGCTGCCTTCAGGGTATCACCGACGATGAATGGAGCGACACCGATCAAGATCGCCTGGAGAAGCGGGATCGAGGCAGAGTATGAGAGCCATACGGCGCCGGCCGAGAGGTAGATTGCACAGGCCGCAATCAGGCCTCCGATACGCCATTTCGGTGATTCCTGCTCATAGGCGAGCCCGGCGATGAGGGCGGCGGGGATAAAACCGATCAGGAACCCTCCCGTGGGGCCGAGGAGGACACCGACGCCTGCCGTGCCGTTATGAAAGACCGGGAGGCTCATCGCCCCGAGGAGGACGTAGAGGGCGACGGGGATCACCGCGTAGCGTTTCATGACGATCCCGGCGAGGAGCACAAAGAGGGTCTGGAGCGTGATCGGAACCGGGGGCAGTGGTATGGATATCCAGCTCCCGGCAGCGATGAGCGCAACGAATGTGCCGCTGTAAGCAAGGATCTGGGCGCGGTGTTTCATGTAAACCATCTTATTTTAGATGGTTGACAATAAAAATCATGTCAACCCAAAAGTTATGGGAGCCGGCATGACCCGGAACGCTAGAGCTGGAAGCAGTCGCCGGCGATAACCCGCTCTATTCTCCCGTTATCCTTGCGGATGATCAGGGCGCCGTG
>MPOY01000133.1 GCA_001896715.1 Methanoculleus sp. EBM-46 | reverse complement strand
GACTACCGCGATCGCGCGCTGAAGTCCTACCTCGTCCTGATGGACCTCATCCCGGCGCTGGAGCGCGGCGATCTCGGGGCGATCGGCGACGTCATCTGGGAGATCGAGTTCAGAGGATCAAAACGCGCCGAGGTCGAGCACCACGGGTTTGAGATCTATCGCTACATGGCGGCGCTCCGGGAGGCCGGCCTCGAGTTCGTCGGGATGAGCTCGGTCGGCCCCTCCATAGCGGTCATCACCGGCCGGCCGGAGGAGGAGGTGGCGGCGATCCTTGAGAAGGCAGGGCTCCGGATCGCGATCGCGACGGCGGTGGATAACGAGGGGTTGAAGGTCCACCGGGAAGGGAAAGTGTAAGGCCATCCATCAGGGACCACAGGTACAATATCCCGGGGGTATCCGACCGGTTCTCTCCCCGAATCCATTTCACAACTCTTTTCTCTCCCCCGATGAACCGGTACTTCATGAAGAGCAGGTATATCCTCTCTATCGCCGTGCTCGCCATCGCGGCGATCTTTGCCGCCGGGTGCACCGGCACACGGGAGTCGGGTGCCGCAGCTCCCGTGCCGACGCCCGCTGAAGTCGGAGAGCTGTATGCGCCGCCTGAAGCAATCACGACCACCCGGGAACTCGTCGAATTCGTGGCCCATGCCGCGGCGTACGCGCGCGAGCACGGGAGAGAGAAGGCCGCCATCGCCTTCAACGATCCGGATGGGGCGTTCATCACCGGTAACACGCATATTTTCGCGGTGGAATATAGCGGAATCGTCGTTGCCGATGCGATGGAGCCCGGGCTCCGGGGCACCGACATATCGAATATGACCGACCCCTTCGGCATACGTTTCGTCGAACGCTTCAAAGAGACCGCACGGTTCGGCCGGGGCTACGTCAGTTACATGTACCCGAATAACAATACGTTCGAACACCGAATTGCAGTGGTCGAAGATGTGGACGGGACGTACTACGTCGGCGCCGGGTTATTCGCCTCGCAGGGAGAGGTCTACCCGTCGGTCACGTTGAACACGTCCGCCGGGCAGCCCGCGCTCGAAGACCTTGTCGCCTACGTGGAGAGTGCGGTCGCGTATGCGCACGAGTTCGGGAAAGAGAAGACTCTGGCCGCTTTCAACAATAAGACCGGCCCGTTCGTGCAGGGTGAACTCGTCATGATGGCGTTCGATTACAACGGCACGAACCTCGCCGCTCCGCCCTACTCACCCGAACTGACGGGTTATCACATCAACCTGATCAACTACTACGACCCCGACGGGGTATTTACCATCCGCGGGATGCGGGACCTCGCCAAGGAGGGCGGCGGGTTCTTCTACACCGTCGTGAAGGTGCGGGCGAACGATACCGTCGTCTACGTGCCGAAGATCGACTATGCCGAGCCGGTCGACGCCGACTGGTGGATCTTCTCCGGGATCGTCGTGCCGGAATACGCCCGTATCGGCGCCGGCGACCTCACGGGCATTCCGGTCCGGAACCACACCCGGGAGGAGGTCTACGACCTCGTGAATCGGGCGGTTGCATTCGCGCAGGAAAGCGGGAAGGAAGCGGCACTTGCCGAGATTAACAACCCACGTGGGCGGTTCGTGAACGGGGATCTCTTCGTCTGGGCGGAGTCCGCCGACGGAGTAGTCCTTGCCGATCCATTCTGGAAGGAGGCTATCGGCGGGAACTACCTGAACGACACCGACCCGAACGGGGTGCTGATCACGAAGGTCGGTATCGAGGCGATGCAGAACGCCGCCGGGTTCTCGCGTGCGCTCTTCCCGAATACGGCGGCAAATGAGACCACGGAGGTGCCGAAACTGATCTACATGAAGGCCGCGGACGATTCCTGGTGGATCGGGAGCGGGATCTATGGCCTTGCGGTGGCGTGAGGCCGGCCATCACCGCCCCAGAAGCCCATCTTTATTTTCGACAATAAAAGTGCGCCACCAGGAAGATCGATCATCCGTTTATGCTCCGCCGCGCCTTGAACGGTCTATGAGGAAAGTGATCACCCCGGTTGCCATCTCCCTCAGCTCCGCCCCGCCCCGTCCACCGAGAGAACCGCCCCGGTGATGTAACTCGCCATGTCGCTTGCGAGGAAGAGGAAAGCGTTTGCGATATCCTCCGGCTGACCGATCCGCCCGAGGGGGATCGCGTCGATGAT
>MPOY01000232.1 GCA_001896715.1 Methanoculleus sp. EBM-46 | reverse complement strand
TCTTGACCGAATTCTCCACCACTCCACGACATTGAACATTAAAGGCGATAGCTACCGGCTGAAAGAACGACGAAGACAGGGGATCTACTCCCACACCCTGCCGGGATGAGTTTCGATACCATTATGGGATCAGGTGTACACTTTTATTCCGCCTGAATCTGTACACTTTTACGCCGCCGTTGACAAGAGCAACCTGATGGAGTAACAGGGGGAATCACGCTGAAAAACATGCTGTCAAATTAGGATGCTCTCTGATTTGATGGGCCCTGGAATAGGGAGGTTATTCGAAATTCTCCGCTGTCTAGGGCTTATCCCCTCCTCGACCCGGTCCATCTGGATTCCCGTAAAGTATATCTATGATGGAGGAGGAGGGCGCCTCTCGGAGTTACTGGCGGATGATCTTTTCAGGTAGATGGGGTGAGCATTTTTTGAGATAACTTCATTGGGTGCAAGAATGCGGAATGGTTGAAAAGCAAACAAACCCTGAGGAAGTAAATTCCCTCTGGTGGCTACTTTCCGTATGGGCGGGTTCTTACTATCGAGATTTAATGTATTGCTTCAGTCATCAGGTTGGACAATCTTACACGGTTATACGTGGATTATACTACTCTCTTCGCCTTCAGTTTGTCCTCATCGCAATTGCTGTCTTAGCCTTTGACTGCTTGAGCGCCAACCTCGCGGATAAGCAGATGGATGTTAGCCCGATAAACCTGGAATGGGTTTCGATAGATGTCCTACCCGCTATCATGAATGTATTGCTCATATGGTTCCAGAGCATTTCTCTCATAAAAGGAGTTGAGTTATTCGGAGTTATTTTACTGCTTTTTCTGGCCTTCTCGCTCGCCCGACGTGCGAATGTTGCCTCCAAAATCGTGACTATCGATGAGTTCAAGGATTGTCGTCAAAAGAATCATGTACGGGGTTTAGAGGAGAATGTGCCTAATGTCGCTGAAGATCTTCACCATCGATTGGCTGCCGAGCTGACCCGGATACGCTCATTGTACGAGAACGTAGCCGGATCAATGGATGTAACATACGGCTATCGGCCGGAACCTCCACGTATCACTGCGGATTACTCAACTACCTCCAAAAATATCTCCCAGAGCAATCAACCGCTGAGCATAGGCCCGATTAACCTTCCTCAAGAAATAATCAGAGATATTGCATCACGGGTTGTAAGAGGTACCCGTATCACTGGAATCCTTTTTGAAGAAGACGATAGGCTCCACCTGGTTGCCCATAGGATCGACAATGAAGAACCACTCAGCTGGACGGTTGTAGGACCAAAGAAAGCCCATGGTGATGGCACATCGTCAGAGCCGGCTCTTAACGATATGATCCATGAACTTGCGTGCAGGATATTTACATCGATATATACCGATGATGCCACTGAGTGGAAAGCGGTCCAGGCCTTTAACCGGGGCCTTGAGGAATATCTCCATAGTAAGGCAAAGCCACAGGGTCGAACTATCGGGTTGATTCGAGCCGAAGAAAAGTTTATCGAAACCCTCTCCGAAGATAGCGGTTACCATAACGCGTATCATAACCTCGGGGTTATCTATCGCGAGCAGAAGAAATGGCAAGCAGCAGAGAGGGTATTTATTTTGAGTACCCATTCACGCCCAAAAGAGGCAGAATCATATTACACGTTGGCGCTGAATTATTTTGACGAGGCATACGACCATCTCTATGAGGGGGACATCGAAAAAAGGGGTTCCCTGGAGCGTGATGATGGAATTTTTCGCGATTACTGGAGCTTGTGCCGGGTAATTGAACTGTGTGATGCATGTTTAATGCTCCAACCAGTTTGTCCTAAAGCCTACGAATTAAAAGGGTTTGCGTACGGGCTCAGAGGATATATCACTGAAAAACGTCCGGATGTTATAAACCGCCCTGATCCTTCAGGAGATCTGGACTATCCTGGAAAGCTTCCCCCGTTCGAGAGTGGCGGCCACGATAGCCTTGATCATGCAATACAGTGCCGTCGTATAGCAGTAGAGCAGTCATGGAAGTTACTCTGTCAGAACCTCCTGCGACCATCACAAAAGAATGATAGAGCCAATCCACTTGTAACAGTGACGGAAGATAGAGATCGGGCATACAAATGCCTGAACAACATGGCATATACCCTCCATCTGAAATCCCTGAAGCGAAAATCCGGCAATAGCGGATCCGAGAAGAGTCACTCAACGATAGATCGCCTGTCGCTCTGGTTATTATCGCAGATCCAGATGCGAATATACCGGCAGGCATTAGCGCTCAATCCCTCAAAGGCGAACCCGCATCTAGGGATAGGAGGACTGCACCTTATGGCCAACCGCCCGGATCTGGCAATAGAATCATTTAAACGAGCCATATCGATCGACTACACACTTCCAACCGCCTGGATGTATCTTGCCCTGGCATACAACGAGTCGATAGCCAACATTAAGAGGATCCAGAAACCGGGTGCGAAACATCAGGTCGGATATCCGGATTCAAGAAGCGCTATGCCCGGGATCTATCGACAGGGGCGAGATCATGCACTCATACAGTTCTTAAACTATATCGAAGAGTTAAAGCCTCTTCATCTCTATCGCATCGCCGAAGAATTTGAGAATAGGATAGAATGCAAGGACATTACCTTATTAATTCGAAGATCACTGGCATTCTTGGAAGAAACCAGGAAATGTGAGAGTTCCAAGGCCATCGACCTGTCTCCCCCAGAGATCCCATCCAGCGGGATTGAACACCTTAGATCGATCTACGACGACTGGCAGAAGGGAGAGAGCCTCCGGGTACAGGGTATCAACTTTCTAAGTCATGGAGAGCCCGGTAAAGCCGATGAGATGTTTATCGAGTCCCTTCAATCATTAAAGACGTTATACCCGGAGAGGATACGGAGAAATGCTATCTACGCCTCTCAAGCACATGCCCAGCTCCAGAAAAAAGACTACCCGACGTCGATTAAAACCACGCATGATGCTTTACTGCTTGATCCGGGATGTTCTCATTCTCATCTGCGCAGGGGGCAGGGACTCTACGGCATTAATGACCTCGACCATTGCATCAATGAATACCGCCTCGCCCTCCAGTGTGATCCGGAGCAACCGGAAATATACTTCCGTATAGGGCAGGTAGATCTATTGCGTGCAAAGCGCTCCCATAACCCTGAAGAAAAGCGGGAACTATCGGAGGAAGCATCCAATAACTTTAAGATCGCTCTGGAGCTCCGTAAGGGCGAGAGTAAGGATATCGCGAAGATGTACTACTGGCTTGGAAAGTCCTCTTTAATCATGGGTTCGTACAACGAGGCAAGGGCGTATCTTGAAACTGCAGAATCGCTCAGTATCGCTCCGATCAAAGTAGCATTTCACCTTGGTGAGGCATACCTGGGTATGGGTCTGTTTGCAACCAGTGAGAATTATTTCGAACAGGTCCGCCGGCACCTCGATAAATCCATTCGCGATAGTACCATCTCCCGTGACAGCTGGCTTCAGTCTGAGGTTGAGGAGTTTCTCGAGGATGACGTATGTGCCGGTGCCCTCCTGGCACGATGGCATATCAGGAATGCAACCCTCGCTATCCATACATCGCAGAGCGGAGAGGAGGCAGAGAAACACCTTGAAGCAGTCCGGGAGATCATAGGAGAGATATCCAGCACAACAACGCGCCGTGATCTGGAATCAGAGTACCTACGTGCACGGAGATGGCTGCTCAAGCAAAAAGAGCACCTCAAACCCACGTAGATGACCCCCCTCACACCCGGAGCATCCGGGCATTAACCGCGACAATCACCGTGCTCGCGCTCATCAGCACCGCCCCGGCCGCCGG
>MPOY01000504.1 GCA_001896715.1 Methanoculleus sp. EBM-46 | reverse complement strand
TGGGCGGGGCATTTGCCGTATCAGATGGCGGCAGATCGCCGCGGTTCTTGACGGTGAGATCTCGCGCCGGGAACTTCGGAAGGTTCTCGGCCTGAAGAAAGACCTATCGGCAACCGGCCATCCGTGAGGGTACCGCCGAACGATCCCCCGGCAGCAAGCAGCGCTGCCGTCCCACCCCGAAAAACACTCCCTCGCGGGGGAGGTGCCGATGATCGCTACCGACTGAGAAAAGTTCGGAGGAAGATCACCGGGCTCACGCAACACGAGCCGACCATCGTCATCGCGGATCTCGTCCCGGCACGGTCGTAACGGGCCGGCGATCGAGAACCGGAGCAGCAGAGCCGGCTCTGCCGGGACCTCCCCCGGTGGGAGCAGCCCCTCATCTCACCGCTCGTGCAGGGCCGGCAACCTTTGAAGGTCCGCATACCCTATCTTCCCGGACGACAGAGAGGATCTGATGCGCATCAAATTCTGCGGAACGGCGAGCCTTACGGATATGCAGTGTGCGGTCGATGCCGGTTGCGACGCCGTGGGGTTCATCATGGGCGTGACCTACCGGAGCGCCGATGTCGTGACGCCGGCAGAGGCTGCGGATATGATCCGGCATCTCCCGCCGTTCATCGAACCGGTCGCGGTCACCCACCTGCAGGAGACGACCGACCTCGTCAGGCTCGCGAAAGATTCGCACTGCACGACGCTGCAGGTTCAGAATACCGTCGAACCGTCCGAACTCTCCGCCATCCGCGGTGCCCTCCCGTACGTGAAGATCGTAAAGGCCGTTCATGTGACGGATGAATCGGCCATAGCGACGGCAGAACTCTACGAGCCCTATGCCGACGCCCTCATCCTCGACTCGAGGACAGAAGAGCGGATCGGGGGGACGGGTATCCCGCACGACTGGAACATCAGTGCGAAGATCGTGGCAAACTCGACAATCCCCGTTATACTCGCCGGAGGGCTCACGCCGGAGAACGTCCGCGAGGCAGTACGGAAGGTCCGCCCCTACGGCGTCGACGTGCATACCGGCATCAAGAAAGACGGCCTCCGCAACCCGGAAAAAACGCTTGCTTTTGCCCGCGAAGCGCAAAACGCGCTGCCGAACTCCGGAAACAAGAGATCCGCCGGTAAGATCCGATCCGGGAATGAATTCGCCCGTATTCGTTAACATTCAGGCAGAATACTTCCGCCGTTTGCCCGCCTCGTGCCGGCGGGGTCCGCCACATCTCCGATCCATACAGGTCTTGCGCCCGGGTCAATCACTGCCGGCCATGCTCGCTCTTGCCGGTGCAGGCCGGATGATAACCCGGCCCGCATCAGGCGTTTACCACCGGCAGCGCCTGCGTCCGCCGCCGCCGAATCCTCTGCCTCTGCCGCATCCCCACGGGACGCCGCCCCGCCCGAGGCCGTAGACCTGCGGCTGCTGAACCGGAGTCTCCGGGGCACCTTCGCCCGCTTCCCCGGCAGGGCTGTTTTCTGTCTGTGGCGGCAGGGCACACCGGCCCATGCGCCGCCCGGTCATCGGCCCCATTCCCCGGGGCCCGGTACCATCAAATCCTGGCATCTTTTCTTCACCTCTGTTGTGACATATTACTCATATGCGCGTAATATTATAAATATATCGATCGGAGCAAGTAGCGCCATGACGATTATCAGGCCGTGAGGAGCCCCGTTGCCACCGCCGGGGCGGGCCGTGAGGACCCGATAGAACACGCCCCGGTTGCAGAACACCATCCGGGTCAGGGGGCGCAGCACGTGTCCACGCACATCCCTGCCCCGGCCGCCACACAAAAAAGTGTTCACCGGGCCGGCACTGCCGCCATGCCCTTTTCCATCTTCCGTGCCATCTCCTGCTTGATCTTCTTGATCTTCTCCGCCTGATCGCGCTGTGCAAGCTCCCGGCCGGCTTTCGAGACGATCTCCTCGCTCGGGGCGCCCTTCGCGTTCACCTTCGCCTGGTAGCCGAAGCTTGCCCAGTCGTCGGGAAGGTCGCGGAGCCGCACGTACTCCCTGTTGTTCGGCATAAGATCGAGCTGCGCATCGAGAACCCGGTCGACGTAATCCTTGTTCGACTCGAAAACGATCAACGGTTCGACGACGTCGGCCTTCAGGATGTCATGGATGTCGCGCCCCTCGAACTTCCTGATGAGTCGCGCGCACTCGTTGAAGTGCGCGATCTCCATCTTCATATGCGTCTCCCAGATCCCCTTGATCCTCGGGTCGCTCTCGTGCTGCGCGTAGGAGTAATAGAGGTAAGCCTCGTTGAGCTGGACCAGCGCCAGCTTCTCAAGCATCGTCTCCCGCGGATCGCCGAGGAGCTCGTACTGGGAGACGTGCTGCTCCTCGATCTCCGCGATCTCGGCATACAGTCGCCGCGCGATATCGTCGGGGTACATGGATCCGTGCGCCCGATAGTAGAGCATCGTCTGCTGCTCCCCGGCGACGATCGTGACGTAGTTCATCTTCGTCTTGATGTCGGCCGTATCCTTATCGTAGTGCTTGCGCATCGAGTCGTCTGGGTGGCGGTGTTCGATGCTCGTCGGCCGGCCCGGTTTCACATCGGTCTTGCCCTGGACGATCGCCTCGGCGTCGCCGCCCTCGATGTAGTCGTAGAGGCAACTGTAGCGGTAGAGGTGGTCGAAGTCCTCGAGCAGCGCAAAGTCCAGCGTCTGCTTCACGTAGGGATCCGGCTCGTTCTTCGCCAGGTTCGCCGTAAGATCGACCGCCACCTGCTCGTAGCCGAGCGTGGTCTCGATGACCGACTGGTCCGCCGGGTTGAGCCAGTTGATCGCCACCTGGTGCTGGGAGTCGATCCGCCGTATCATGGCCATCGCCTTCTTCACCTCGGGTTCGGGGTGCATCCGCGCGACGGCGTGGGACATCAGGACGGCGTTGTTCTCGATCCCGTTCATGAGGATGACACGGGTCCGGGTGTAGGCGTCGACCGCCTTCTTGTCATACGGGGCCGTAGACATATCCTTCCAGGTCATGGGCTGCTCCTCAAGAGGCATGCCCTCCATATCGAACGGTTTAAACTGAGCCATTCTCTCTCCTCCAGAACCCCGCCGATCCCACCGGTACGGACACTCCGGCGGTACAGCGGTGAAGAGGGCCAGGCCATTCCGATCACCCTGCACGCCGAAAGACCGGGGGGGTTCCCCACCATACCGGTCACACCACAAAAACCTAACGGCCGATGAAAAAGCGTGACAGAAGAGTCTGTTGGCGGCCGGGCCTCCTGGATTCGCGAGGCATATCCCGCCAGGGTTAGGCAGGCCGCCCCCGGTACAAAGGGTTAAGTGTGCCGGCAGACGAGGTATCGCCGGGTGGCCGGCCGGCCATCCGATCGAGAGAGAGGGACCATGACAGGAAGCGAAGACGAGCCATCCGGCACCGGGCGGCGGGAGACCGACAGCCTGCCCGCGACCGCCCGCGACTACTCCATCCTCTCCGCAGGCTTCCGGGTCGACATACTCGACCGCGGCGACCGGGTAATCGTGATCGCGGAACTTCCCGGCGCCGATGAGGAGACGATCGCCATCCGGCTCCCCAACCCGCAGACCCTGCGGATAACGGCAAGGCGCGCCGGCCCCGCCGGAGAGGGGGCGGGAGACGGCACCCTGAGCCGGTTGATACGCCTGCCCGCGAGCGTGACCGCCGAAGGCGCCGCGACGGGGTACAGGAACGGCGTCCTTGAGGTGAGCCTGAAGAAGGTGGAGGGCGGATCCGGACCCGGCGGAAGAGAGATACCCATCGGGTGACCGGGGCTACCGCGGCCCCCCGCCCGTCCGCCGCCGGCTGCCAAGGCCGACCCCTCCGCCGTAGGTCCGGGTCACGTAGTCCGTCGGCACGGCCCCGCGCCCGGGAGATCGCAGGGTATCAGCGGCAAGGTTCAAAACCTGCTTTGCGGCATCCCGGATCGGCATATCCTGAAGGCGATACATGCCGATGCCGGCCGACGAGAACACGCCGGTCTCTTCCGGCAAAAACTCCCCTGCAATGACGGCATCCACGCCCCGGCCGGCAAGGTCGCGCGCGAACCGGCCAGCGGCCGCCCCGGGTGCACAGCCCTCCGGAGCCACGACGATCTCCACGGCCAGGATCTCCTGGTTCTCCGCATCGATCAGGGTGAACGAGGATGACGCCCAAAAGACCGGCGACACCGTATCGTCAAGCCCCCCCGCCCCCGCGCTGGCAATCGCTATCTTCATCTCCTATCACCGGGCCCACCCTCAGCACGCCATAGTATATAACAGGGCAGGGAGCGCCCCGTCAATCCCGGGGCGCACATGCCGCCATCCTGCCCGTCACCACCTGGGGGTGGTAGCAGATGACGCTCTCGCGGGCGGTGATCTTGCCGTTCACCACCTGGTCGACGACCGCGAGGTGGTCCTGCACGCCCCGGGGAAGGAGGTAGTACTCCCGCACGAACTCCCGGCCCCGTATCCCCATCTCTCCGGCCGCATCCGGGTGCCGGAGGAGGTAGAGTACCCGGTCGGCGGTCTCCTGGACCGTCGAGACCAGGTATCCGTTCCAGCCGTCGCGGATCTGGAGCGGTATACCGCCGACGTTGCCGGCGACGACGGGTTTCCCCTTCCAGAGCCCTTCGGTGACGGTCAGCCCGAACCCCTCTTTGAGGGACTTCTGGACGATCACGTCCGACGCCCTCTGGAGGGCGTTGATCTCCCGGTGGCTGTCCGGCGGGAGGTCGAGTACGTGGATATCGGGGTCGTCCTCAGCCGTCTCGCGGACCTCGCGCAGGACGAGGAAACACTCCGGGTCGTCGCACGCCCGCCCGCCGACGAGGACGAGCTGGCAGGGCGTCTTCCGGCGGACCTTCCGGAACGCCTCGATGACGCCGACCGGGTCCTTGAAGACGTCGTAGCGGGAGACCTGGGTGACGATCGGCTTTTCGGCGTCGATCCCGTACTTTGCGAGGACGGCATCGACCTCGGCCGTGGGAAGGTCGCGGTTCTTCTCGGAGAGAGGGTCGATGAACGGCGGTATGATGAAGCCCGGCACGCGCCAGAGGGGAAGGTACTGAAAACTGGAGAATATGCTTGCGTGATACTTCTCGACCAGCCGGCGCAGGATGTTGCCGATACTGCCTGCGGTCCCGGTAGGGACGGTCTCGAGCTGGACGTGGCACCGCCAGAGCAGCCTCTTTTGCTCACGCTCCCTCCCGGTCAGGAACTCGATGAGGCCGAGCGGTTGGGGGTCGTGGACGGTGACGACGTCGGCGTCATCCTCGATCAGGCCTTCGTTCTGCCGCTGGGCCTCCCAGTAGGTCTCGATCATCGATGGCGAGAACCCGTCCCGGCCCTGGAGGAAGTTGTGGAGGGTCTTCGTGACATCGAAGAACGCGGGTTTTGCCTCCATGACGCTCCAGGTCGTCTCGAGGCCGAGCGCGTTCAGGAAGGGGACGTAGGAAGCCAGAATCTCGGCGACGCCGCCGCCCTGGCGGGTCGAGTTGATCTCCTGCATCCGTATGCCCGAAAGGCGCCCGGCAAGCTCTTCAATGGCCGAGAACTGTTCTGCTCCCACGATCTGGCGGTACTCTTTGAGAGAAGGGCAGCAGGGGAGATCCGTAACGATCATCGGGGTTCCTGCCCGTATTACACCCCGGGCAAGTGAAATGCCTTTCGGTGGAGGGTGCAAGCAGACCGGTATCGCCGGACGGAAGATCTTCTCAGGGGGTTTTCGGGAAAAAAGTTACCCGCTTCGAACCTGTGTTCGTGCGTGAGTATCATTATCTCTGTGAGAAGCGGCGCTCCCGGGAAGCGCCCTCTCAAGAGCCGTCTTTAACTCGGCGAGCGATATGGGTTTCTCAAGAACCCCGACGATGTCACCCGCATATCGGGAGTACTCCTCGGGCCAGACGTGTTTTGCGGTGAAGAGCAGGACGGGGATCGCCTTGAACTCCTCGTTGCGCTTCAGCTCCTCCAGGAACTGCCACCCATCGATGGGCGACATCATCACGTCGAGTATGATGAGCGCGGGTTTCTCCTTCTTGAGCATCCTCAAGGCGTCCCAACCGTTGTGAACCAGGAGCGGCTCACGGTCGATCTTCTTGAGCAGCAGCTCCATTACTTCCAGTGTTGGCAGGTCGTCATCGACGACCATGATCTTATCTCCCACTCTTTTACACCTCCTTTGGTATCCTGATGGTGAAGGTGCTCCCCTCGCCCACCACGCTTCTCACCGTTATATCCCCTCCGTGCAGTCGAACATACTTATTTGCGATCGAGAGGCCAGGATCCGTTTGCCCCCTTTCCCGGTTCGGTTGCTCGGTGCCCCCGGTAGAGAACGGCCCGAAGATCGATTCGACGGCATCCGCGGAGATACCGATGCCATTATCACATACCGTAATATAATGGTTTCTATTCGATTCTGTGTAGCTGGCCCATACTTTCTTTGGCGGTTCATTATACTTAACTGCATTCGATACCAGGGTCTCTATCACCTCATAAAGCCGATCGCGATCTCCCCGGAGAGAGGCGGTCTCCGGTATATCGTTGCAAAACTCCGCCTCCCGGTCGTAACCGCCGGAGGAGACGATGGAATCGACGAGCGACCGGAGAGGTACGCTCTGAATGACGAGTTCGACGGAATCCGCTGCAAGCAAGCCGAATCCGACCATCTTCTCCACCGCCGCCTGTTCCTGCCGGGCACACGCAAGGCAGGTCGCAA
Organism: Methanoculleus sp. EBM-46; assembly: GCA_001896715.1. Classification (GTDB taxonomy): domain Archaea; phylum Halobacteriota; class Methanomicrobia; order Methanomicrobiales; family Methanoculleaceae; genus Methanoculleus. Next base: position 6,331 of record MPOY01000504.1, on the reverse strand, counting down.
GGGGCCCTTTTGCCTCTTCGGAAAGGCCGTAATACCCGGGATCCTCGACGATCATCTGGAGGTGCCCGATAAGCGGCTGCAACGGTGTGCGCAGCTCGTGGGAGAGGGTGGCAACCAGCCCTTTCCACTGGTCTATCTCCAGGGCCATCTGCCTGCAGGCAAGCCTCTGCCGCCACACCTCGGTGATGTCGCGCGCCGACCCGGCGACACCGATGAGGGTGCCGTCCGCCCCGTAATAGGGGGCCATCGTGATGGAGAAGACGTGGCGGGTTCCCGCCAGCTCCAGGCTGATATCATAACACGTGCTCTTTTTGCCCTCGACCACATCCTGGAGCCGTGCCGCGTGCTCCCTGGCGAGGTCAGCGGAGAGGAGAGCATCCACGCCCTGCCCGATGAGACCTTCAGGGGAGATCCCGTACTCGGGGGCGCGCAGCCAGGAGAAGTGGAGGATGCGGCCCGCAACATCCTGCATGAAAAATATGTCGTTAGACTGGTGAATGAGTTCCATCAACCGCCCGTTTTCCTGGACAAGGGCGGCGTGTCCGCCGATATCCACGACCGTGCATAAAACGAGGTTCTCGTCGGCCAGCGACCGGCAGGATATGAGAACTGCACGGGCGTCGCCGTTCCTGGTGCGAAACGTCGCCTCCATGTTGCCGATGTAGCCCTCCCGCTTCATCTCCGCGATGAACCGGGCCCTCTCGCTCTCGTCCGGCCAGAACTTCTCCACCGGGATCCCGATGAGTTCGGGGGGCGCGTACCCGAGTATATCGGCACACCGCCTGCTGACACAGAGGACCCGGAGGGTCTCGGGGTCGCAGAGAAGCCTCGCATCGCGCGTATTCTCGACGACCTGCCTGCACCGGGAGATGGTCAGGTAAGGGTCCTGGGAGAAGAGAACCGTCGCCCCAAAGACCCAGAAGAAGAAGAGCATGTTCAGCCCCGTCATCACCGGGTCTATGGCGAAGCCGAGGGTTAAGAAGTATATGCGGATGAGGGCGAACCCGGCGACCAGGAGCGCGGTCACCCTGAACCCCTGCCCTGGATACCAGAGAGCGGCGAGGAGGATCGGGATGCAGTATATCAGGGAATTTGCGGGATATATGCCGTAATCCGGTGCGATCACCGTCAGCATGAATGAGACTGCCGAGAACGACAGTATCACGATCATCTTGACAAGATCCGTCCCTGTGAAGAGATCTTCCCGGAGACGGCCCGGAAAACGCCGGTTTACGGTCATGAGGGATACAGAGAATTCTCCGGGAAGGGTATATATGCTGTTCGAAGTATTCTGTAAAGGGTTAAATAATCTTTCCCGGAACGAAATGTATGCGCATGCCTCCCGGGGAGCCGTATGTCGAACGTTTCCCGGTTCAGGGAGGAGGAGAGGCGCCGCGCAGTACCCTGCAGGAAAGAGCATATATGTGGATCGTTGCATAGTTCTACAATATGCGGCCGTTTGTCTTCGTCAACGTCGCCATGAGTGCCGACGGGAAGATATCGACACGAGAGCGACGGCAGGTGAGGATATCGGGAAGTACGGACTTCGCACGGGTCGACCGGATCAAGGCGGAGAGCGATGCCGTTATGGTCGGCATCGGCACCGTGCTCGCCGATAACCCCTCGCTCACCGTCAAATCGCCGGAACTCCGGGCCGGGCGGCGGGCGGCCGGGAGGGACGAGCACCCCATCCGCGTCGTCGTGGATAGCGCCGGGCGGACTCCTCCGGATGCGGATATCCTCCACAAGGGAGCCGGGAAGCGGATCGTCGCCGTCTCGCGCAGGGCTGACATGGAGAGGGTGGCAGCCCTCGGCAAACACGCCGTCGTCGTCATCGCCGGCGATGAGACGGTCGACCTCGCGGCCCTGCTCGCGGAACTCTACCGGCAGGGGGTCAGGCGGCTGATGGTCGAGGGGGGCGGGACCCTGATCTGGGCGCTCTTTGCGCAGGGGCTCGTCGACGAACTCCAGACGTTCGTCGGCAACATCGTCATCGGCGGAAAGGATGCTCCCACGCCGGCCGACGGCGACGGTTTTACCAGGGAGGTGGATTTTACGCGGCTGCGCATCATCGAGATCGAGCGGCTCGACGACGGTCTCCTCGTACGGTGGAGCGTGGAGAAAGAGTCGGCTGCCCGGGATTGAGGCTATAATCGCGAGAAAATAGAGGTCGGGGGATTCAGGGGACTTTCACGACCTCGTCGGTAACTTTGTAGGATCCTCCCGTGACGAGGGAGACGGTTATCTCGACCCGGTTATCCCCTTCTGCCTCATTGATGGTGACCGCGTCGCCGATGCGCGGCTGCAGCGTCTTCTCGACGACCTCGCCGTTCGACTTGGTCACGCGGAGCGCGATGCCGTTCACGTAGTCCTGACCTTTGCCGCCGTTGAAAGTGATGGTGAGGTCATGCGTGAACGGGGAGGGATATCCGGGCGTGATCTGGAACGTAACCTCTTTGCCCGGCGGTATCGTCTGCGTCGGGCCGGGCACAAGCGAGACCTCCGTCGTCGGTGTGGGAGTTGCCGTGGCCGCCGGGGTCCCGGTTCCCGGCGTGGACGGCCCGGCTTCACCGCCGGAGCCCGTGCAGGCGGCACCGAGTGAGAACGCGAGCAGGAGCACTATCAGAGCAGGTAGCAACCTGAAGTTCATAAGCCAATCATGTACACCAACATATTTTACCCTTTCGTCATGCTCCCGGCACCCCGGCGATACGACGGTATAAATACCGGTGCGGGCCCCGGCCGATAGGAATATTTATATATGGTAGAAGGAAATTTCTATCCGTCAACTGGTGCAACGATGAACCTGCGAAGACCGAACGCGAACGAAGCGACGGGAACCAGCAACCGTTCCCGTGACGTCGTGCCCGCATCAGGCATCTGTACCCGGTGCATCGACGGCTGCAAAGGGGCCTGCGAGATCTGGCTTTCCTCCTTCCGCGGCAGAGAAGCCCTCTACCCGGGCCCGTTCGGCGAGATCACGGCCGGAGCCGATAAGAACTACCCGGTCGACTACTCGCACCTCAACATCCAGGGCTACGCGGTCGGCGCGAAAGGGCTGCCGGAAGGTATCGAGGCCGGCCCCGACGCCGCCGTATTCCCCGCCGTGGATACCCGGACCGAGTACGGGTGGAGCGCGAAAGTCCCGATGCGGGTCCCGATCTTCACCGGGGCGCTCGGGTCGACCGAGAGCGCCCGCGCGAACTGGGAGCAGTTCGCCATCGGGGCTGCCATATCGGGCATCACGCTCGTCTGCGGGGAGAACGTCTGCGGCGTCGACCCCGGGCTGGTGCTCGACCACGCCGGCAGGGTCGCGAGGTCTCCCGAGATGGACCGCCGGATCGCGATCTACCGGCGGTTTCACGACCGGTACGGCGAACTTCTCGTGCAGTTGAACGTCGAGGATACGCGACTTGGAACCGCCGAGTACGTCTCCGCAAAGCACAACCTGGAGACGATCGAGTTGAAGTGGGGACAGGGCGCAAAGTGCATCGGCGGCGAGATCAGGGTCGGCGATATCGACCAGGCGAACCGGCTCAAGGACCGGGGCTACATCGTCCTCCCCGACCCCGGGCTCCACGAGGTGCAGAAGGCCTTCGAGGCCGGCGCTCTACGGGAGTTCGAGCGGCACTCCCGCGTGGGTTTCGTCACCCGCGAGGGGTTCCTCGACGAGGTCGACCGGCTCCGCGATATCGGTTTCAAGCGGGTCACCCTCAAGACCGGCGCCTACTCGGCCGTCGAACTCGCGATGGCGATCCGCTACGGCGCAGAGGCAGAGATCGACCTCCTCACGATCGACGGCGCGCCCGGCGGCACGGGGATGAGCCCCTGGCCGATGATGAACGAGTGGGGCATCCCGACCTTCTACATCGAGTCCCTCGCCCGCCGGTTCTGCGAACGGCTCCGGGAGCGGGGCATCCGGGTCCCGGATATCGCCATCGCCGGCGGGTTTGCCGACGAAGCGAACGTCTTCAAGGCGCTTGCCATGGGGAGCCCCTACGTCCGTGCCGTCTGCATGGGCCGCGCCCTCATGATACCCGGCATGGTCGGGAAGAACATAGCAACGTGGATCGAGGCGGGCGAACTCCCAAAGACCGTCTCGAAGTACGGCCGCACGAAAGAGGAGATCTTCGTCTGCTACGAGGAGCTCCGGGAGAGGTTCCCCGACCGGATCGGCGAGATCCCGCTCGGCGCGGTCGGGATCTACACCTATACCCAGAAGTTTCGGACGGGGCTCCAGCAGATCATGGCCGGAACCCGGAACTTCAGCCTCGGGACGGTCGCCCGGAGCGACCTGATGGCCCTGACGGAGGAGGCGGAGGCGATCTCCGGCATACCCTACGTCATGCGGGCCTACAGTGATGCGGCCGAGGCGATCCTTGACTCGTGAACCGGAGGCGGGATGGGCGCCGCCCTTCCCCGGCCCGGCCGGGTAGACCGGATCGGAGAAGGTGGAGAACGACCTCGATAGCTGGAACATACGGGATTCATTAATATTTCGCATTCGCGATAATATTTAATGCAAAGAGCGCATCAGGTGTGCCCTGATACACCATGCATACGGATACCAGTCCGACCCTCCTCGTCACCGGGGGGGCAGGGTTCATCGGATCGCACATCGCAACGGAACTGCTTCAGAACGGCTACCATATCCGCATCCTCGATAACCTGACGCCGCGGGTGCACGGCCCGGATAGGCGGGAGCCCGGGCACCTTGACCGGCGGGCCGAGGTCGTCGTCGGCGACATACGGGATCCTCACCGGCTGCGGGAGGCTTTCGACGGGATCGACACCGTCATCCACCTTGCCGCGGTCGTGGGGGAGCGGTCGAGCATGTACCGGATCGAGAAGTACCTGAGCGTCAACACATCCGGGACCGCCGTCCTCCTCGAGGCTTTGCTGGACCACCCCATCAGGCAGCTCGTCGTCGCCTCAAGCAGCGCCATCTACGGGGAAGGGCTCTACTGCTCGTACAACGGCACTGTCTACCCGAAGGTCCGGCGTTTTCCCGGGTGGGCGGCAAAGGGGGACTGGGAGCCCCGGAGCCCGGACGGCGAGGTGATCTACCCTCTTCCCACGCCGGAGACGAAGGAGGCGTCACCGTCTTCGGTCTACGCCGTCTCCAAGTACGACCAGGAAGAGATGTGCCGGATGATCGGCGAGACCTACGGCATACCGACGACCATCCTCCGGCTCTTTCCGGTCTACGGCCCGCACCAGGGGTATGCCAACCCCTACTCCGGCATGCTGACCGAGTACGCGTTCCGCCTGCTCCAGGGCTTTCCCGTGCGCCTCTTTGAGGACGGCTACCAGCAGCGCGACTTCGTGAGCGTCTACGACGCGGCGCGCGCCTTTCGCCTGGCCCTCGAGTCCCCCCGTGCAGCGGGGGAGACGTTGAACATCGCGAGCGGCCGACCTCACACGTTTTGGACCGTCGCGAGCCGGCTTATGGCGATAACCGGGCGGCAGGACCTCTCTCCCGACATCACGGGGACGGGGCGCGTGGGGGATATCCGCCACTGCACGGCAGACATCAGCCGGGCCCGCGAGGTCCTCGGCTACGAGCCGGAGGTCTCCCTCGAGGCGGGCCTCCTCGACCTTGCCGCCTGGGTCAGGGCGGAGATCGCGCGGGAAGAGAAGGTTCCCGTGCCCCTCAAGGTGCCGGCGCCGTCGCGCCTCCGGGTCTGAAGGGCCCCCGCGGCCCAACCTTTATTCGCCCCGCCGTGCGTACATTCCCCTGCGCATGCCGCTCACCCTCCGGACATGGGAAGTACGCCTCGGTATCGTTCTGGTCGCCTCGTCGGCGGCCATCTACACGGTAAAGTACCTCCTGCTCGGCGATCCGGAGAACACCTACACCTACATATTCAACGCCCTCGGGTTCCTCCCGATCAACGTCCTCCTCGTCACCCTTATCTTGAACCAGCTCCTGAGCATCCGGGCAAAGCGCGAGAGGCTCGAGAAACTGAACATGGTCATCGGGACCTTCTTCTCCGAGGCCGGGACCTGGCTCCTCGCCTTCATATCGGATCGCGACTCCGAACTGCCCGAACTCAGGGAAGGGCTCATCGTGACGGAGGCCTGGACGCCGGAGACGTTTGCCGGGGTGTGCGACCGCCTCCAGCACCACCACGCCCGGATCGCCGTCGATGCCGCGGACCTGCAGGATCTCCGCCGCTACCTTCAAGGGCGGCGGGACTTCTTCCTCCGGCTGCTCGAGAACCCTGCTCTCCTGGAGCACGAGTCCTTCACCGATCTCCTCAGGGCGGTCTTCCACCTGACCGAAGAACTCGAACGCCGGGATGACTTCGCCGGGCTTCCGGCAAGCGAC
>MPOY01000306.1 GCA_001896715.1 Methanoculleus sp. EBM-46 | reverse complement strand
GTGGCGCAGCCGGACCAGGTCGGGATAGCGGAGCGAAACCTGGTCTTCCTCAAGCCCGGAGGGCACTTTATACTGATGCTCAAGACCCGGAGCGTGGATGTCCGGCGGGACCCGGTCGAGGTGCTCGGCGAGGCGCGGGCCGGCCTCGAGCGGCACCTCGACATAGTGGATGTCGGGTGGCTTGAGCCCTACCACCACGACCACGCCGCGATCGTCTGCTCCCGCCGGGGATAATATATAGTAGCTGGGGGCGAACTCTTCGTATGGATCGGGTCGTCTTCAACCCCTTTGCTCCCCTGATGCTCATTCTCCTCTTCGGGCTGCTCGTACTTGTCGGGCTCGTCATCATTCTCTTTCCGATCGTCTTTCTGACGGCGATCGGGGCGACGTTCACGAAACTCGGGTTCTCCTGGCGGGAGGCGCTCCTGATCCTTCTCCTGACGCTTGCCGGGAGTTTCGTCAACGTACCGGTCAGGACGCTCGAGAGCCGCGCCGCGCCGGCGTACGACCGCTACGTCGCCGTGTACGGCCGGCTCTACCGGATCCCCGAGCCCGTGCAGCGGACGGTCCTCGCGGTCAACGTCGGCGGTGCCCTCATTCCGCTCGCGATATCGCTCTACCTCCTCTACGACTCGGTCGTGATCAGCGGGGGCTACCTGGTCATGGGGCTCGCCCTCGCCGGCGTGGCGGTCGTGACCGTCGTGACGAAACTCGTCGCCCGCCCGGTGCCGGGCCTCGGTATAGCGACGCCGTTCTTCATACCGCCGCTTGCGGCGCTCATCGCGGCGCTCGTCCTCTCGACGTTTGCGGGCGAAGTTCCGGCCGCGGCCGTGATCATCGCCTACGTGAGCGGAACGCTCGGCACCCTGATCGGGGCGGACCTTCTGAACCTCGGCCATATCGCGGAACTGGGGGCGCCGATGGCGAGCATCGGCGGGGCCGGGACGTTTGACGGGATCTTCCTCTCCGGGATCATCGCGGCTCTGTTGGCGTAGATAGGCGGCCGGATGAGGCTTCCCG
>MPOY01000480.1 GCA_001896715.1 Methanoculleus sp. EBM-46 | reverse complement strand
TGCTCCCCCTACACGACGCAGGCGCTCGGGATCGTCGTCCTCTCCGCGATATCGGGGACGAACACCCCCCTGAAGATGGCCGCGATGCTCGCCCTCGCCGATACCGCGGTCGTGACCCGGATCGACCTCGTCTCCCAGGCCGAGAAGGAGGTCTTCCGGGAACGTATCCGGGAGGTGAACCCTTACCTCGATATCGTGGAGACGAACGCCCTCCAGGGGACCGGTATGCGCTACCTCCTCCGGGCAATCGAGGAGTGCCCGGCGATAACCGACCCGGATACGATCGTCCTCCGGGGTGCGCCGCCGCTCGGGGTCTGCACCCTCTGCATCGGAAAGACCGAGATCGGGTGGCAGAACCACTTCGGGGTCATCCGGAAGCTCGAGGGCGCCGATTACCTCTACCGGGGGGACTAGACCGTGGCATGGCAGCCGCCCGGGAAGGACTGCGGTGCCTGCGGCGCCCCGACCTGCGAGGCGTTCATTGCCCTGGTCCGGGAGGGGGAGAAGGACCTTCTGGACTGCGTCTTCTATTCTACGGATATCGCCCCTTCCCGGCTCGATGCTCGCCACACCGGCCGGGATATCCTCGGTACGGAGTACGACTTCATCCTCGAACCCCTCCCGGGCGAGGTCTCGGCCCGGAAGATCATACTTCCCTTCCGCCCGGACCTCGTGGAGAAGTGGGAGATCGTTCCCGGGGATATCGTCGTCGGGCGACCGGCCGGTGCGGGCTGTCCGGTCCAGCACGTCCTCTCGGTCATCCGTGCGAATCCCGTGACCGGCCTTCTCACCTGCCTGGTCGTCGGCCCGCGTGCCTCGCGGGGCGGAGAGTTTAAGGAGATCGAGGCATATCACATCGTCGGTTTCGAGGGGATTAGCCGGACGGTGCGGCGGGAGCCCACCTTCGGGATGCGGCAGCGGTTCCTGCCCGGCTCCTGCATGATGAACCTCGCCCATACAGGTGTCGTGAACATGGTCCTCGCACAGTCCTCTGGTCTTCATGTGCGGGTGGAGAATATCCGGCTATGAAGACAATAAATGAGATCGAAGAGAAGATCCGGAACGGTTCTGCGGTCGTCTACACCGCCGCGGAGTTCAAGCGCCTCATCCGGGAGGGTGCGGAGGTCACGGCCGCCGATGTGGATGTGGTCACCACGGGAACCTGTGGGGTGATGTCGGGGACCGCGGCGGTCCTCTCGGTCCCGGTCGCAAAGCCCGGGACGTTTGAACGGGCGGAACGGATCTGGGCGAACGGTGTCCCCTGCATGCCCGGCCCCTGCCCGAACGAGCGCCTCGGTATCGTCGATATGATCGTCTCCGGGACCGCCCATGCCGGCGCCGGCTACGGGGGCGGCCATCTCTTCCGCGATATCGTCGAGGGGCGCGGTATCGAGGTGGTGGTGGAGGCCGCCGACCGCTCGGTCGAGGCAACGGTGACCCTCGATGACTTTGCCTACGCCCGGCTCTTCACCACCCGGACCGCCTATAAGAATTACACCGCCTACGTCAACCGCCAGCCGACCCGGATAAAGACGATCTTCTCGATCGAGGGACTCCAGGGCCCCTGCCGGGAGGCCTCGGTCAGCGGGTGCGGCGAGATCAATCCCCTCGAGAACGATCCCCTGGGCCTTGCTATCGGTGCCGGGACGCCGGTCCTCCTGAACGGCTCGGTCGGTATGGTGACCGGCGAGGGGACCCGGAGCACCTCCGAACGCCCCAACCTCACGGTCATCGCCGACATGACCGGTATGCAGCCCCGCTACATGGGCGGGTTCAAGACATCCGCCGGGCCGGAGTGTATAACAAGCCTCGGCGCCGCGATCCCGGTCCTCGACGACCGGCAGATCGCTGGACTCCTCGTCCTCGACGAGGGGATCCCCCTCCCGGTCGCCGACATCACCACCCGCACCGTCCTCGGGGAAGGGACGTACGCCGATGTCTGGCAGCAGCCCGACCGTGAGGTGACCTACCACCCCGGGTGGTGCGAAGAGTGCTCGACCTGTGCCGCGGCCGCCGTCTGCCCGACGGGAGCGTTCTCCCGCGAGGCCGGCATCGACCGCGACCGCTGCCTCGCCTGCACCGCCTGTCTCTTCGCCTGCCCAAACGACGCCTTCGAGGCCGGCGAGGGCTCGCTCCGGGTCAGGGGGCGGCGGATCCCGATCACGCTCCGCCAGTCGGGCCGGACACTCGCCGAGGACCTCTGCCGGGACTTAAAAGAGATGATCCTCGATTCCCGGTTCACCTTTACCGGGGGCGGTATCCGGTGAGGGAGAAGTACCTCCTCTCCTGCCCGGGGTGCGGCCGGACGTTTTCCGACCGCTACACCCTCGACTGTCCATCGGGGTGCGACGCCCTCCTCCGGACGGTTTATGCGGAGCGCCGGCTTATCCCCCGGGATCTTCCCGGGATCTTCCGCTACAAGGACTGGCTCCCCATCGAGGGCCACCTCGGGATCGATGCCGGAGCGGTCTCCTACGAGAGTGTCGCCTTTGCCCGGGAATTAGGGTTGTCTCACCTCACCGTCACCTTCTCGGGCTACTGGCCCGAGCGGGGCGGGCGGATGGAGACCTGCTCGTTCAAGGAACTCGAGGCGCAACCGACGGTTCTTCGCCTCCGGGAGAAGGGTGCGGGGGTTCTCCAGGTCTCGTCGGCGGGGAACACCGGCCGGGCATTCTGCCAGGTATCGGGCCTGACCGGGGCCCCGGTCGTGGTGGTGGTTCCGGCGGCCGCAGCCGCCCGGCTCTGGACGACCGTCCCGGCCGAGAACGCCTGTCTCATCACGGTCGACGGGGACTACTCGGACTCCATAGCGTTCGGGCGGGAGGTCTGCACGCTGCCCGGGATCGTCCCCGAGGGCGGGGCAAAAAACGTCGCCCGCCGGGACGGCATGGGGACGGTTATGCTTGATGGGACGCTTGCCGCCGGCAGGCTCCCCGATGCCTACTTCCAGGCGGTCGGGAGCGGGACCGGGGGTATCGCCGCGTGGGAGGCCGCAGAG
>MPOY01000304.1 GCA_001896715.1 Methanoculleus sp. EBM-46 | reverse complement strand
GGATCACCCCCACCGGACAGAGGATCTCGAACCGGGCGCCCCTCCCCGGCTCTCCCGTCTCCCTGATGGCGATGCCGGTGATGGCGAGGATCTCGCGTGCGAGGAAGAGGCCGAGCCCGGTGTTCATGCCGTATGCGTAGGTGAATATCTTCTCTTTCTCGTCATACGGAACACCCACCCCGTCATCCTCGCAGAGGATGGTACAGGTATCCCCACTCCTTCTCAGGCTGAATGTGACGGTGGTCGCCGTCTTCCCGTAGCGCACCGCGTTCTCGATGAGGTTTGAGAAGACCTTCTCGATGAGCGGATCGGCGTATACCTCCGCGCCCGCCGGCACGGCGTTCACGAGGGTCACGGTTTCCGCCGAGACATACCGCTCCGACTTCTCCACGAGCGACCGGATATCCTGCCAGGCGGGGGACGCCGACCCGACCTTCTGGTACTCGGCGGTAAATCGGATGGTGTTGCTGATCCGGTTCACGATCTCGCCGGCGCTCGCGACCTGCTTCCATGCGTTTGCCGGCTCTCTCTCGCGCATCATCTGGGCCAGATCGAGATACCCACCGAGCGCCGCAAGCTGGTTCAAGAGGTCGTGGCGGGTGATGCTCGCCATGAGCTGGAGTTTCCGGTTTGCATCCGCAAGCGCCTTCTCCACGCGCCGCCGTTCCTGGTTCTCCGCCGCAAGCCTCTCGTTGCTGCGCGAGAGGTCATCGACGGCCTCCTGGAGCCGGTCGTTTAAGGAGTGGAGTTGTTCCTGCGCCTCCTGGAGTTCGGTGTTCTTTGCCACCGCGACGGTGTAGGTCGAGAGGAGGGTGTTTAAGATCGTGCGCCTCCGGGCGGTGATGGTATAGGTGTTGCCGGAGAAGGAGACATCGAGCCCGGCAGGGGTGCCGTCCGGGTCGGACCCCTCCGCCGCCCTCTGGACGGCCTCGATCTGGGAGCGGACGTGCCGGGGATCGACGGGTTTGACTATGAAGCTGTCGGCCCCGGATGCAAGCCCCCGCATCACGTCGGCGGGGTCGAAGAGGTTGGTGACCAGTATGACCGGGATATCCGGAAAATCCCGCTTGATCCGGCGGCAGAGCTCGTATCCGTCCATCCCCGGCATCATGATGTCGGATAGGACGATGTCGGGTCGGTTATCCGCTATCCGTTGCAGCGCCCTGGCGCCATCCGCGGCAAGGGCGACGTCGTATCCCTCCTTCTCGAGGATGTGGCGGATAAGCTCGGCCTGTGTCCGGCTATCCTCCACCACCAGGACGCTCATTGTCGTTCTGTTGTCTGTATCTCTCATGTCATCGCACCTCTCCATAGCGGCGGCGCATCAGGCGGCGCACTGTCTCAAGAAAGTCTTCCGTATTGAAGTTGCTCTTGACGATATAGGCATCCGCCCCGACCGCCCTCCCCCGCTCCCGGTCTTCGGGTGAATCGAGCGAGGTGACCAGCGCCACCCGGAGTCCGGCAAACTGCCGGCCTTCTGCGCGTATCTTCTCGGTGAGCGTAAAACCGTTCATCCGGGGCATATCTACATCCGAGACGACCATATCAAACTCATGCTGCTTAAGCCTTGCGAATGCATCTATGCCGTCGACGGCGGTCTCTACCTGATGCCCGGCCTCCTCGAGGATTGTCTGCAGCAGGACCCTCGATGTGACCGAATCCTCGACGACGAGTATCCGCCATCCCGCCTCTCCCGGGAGTGCGGGCCCGGGTGCCGGCCTATCCGCCTGCAGCGCATCCTGGATCAGTTCGAGAGGGTCGAGAACGAGCGCCACGCTGCCGTCTCCGAGGATAACGGCCCCCTCGATCCTCCGGACGGAGCGGAGCTGGCTCCCGAGCGGCCGGACGACGATCTCCTGCACCCGGATCACCTCGTCGACCGTGCAGGCGATCTGCCCCGCCCCGTAGGCGATGATGACGAGGGGGGTTGGCCGCGTGTCCGCGGGAGGGGGGCCGGACGGAGGGATGCCCAGGATATCGGTGAGCCTGATGACCTCGATCGTCTCCCCGGAGAACCGGATCGTCGGCCGGCCCCGCGAGGAAGTCAGGGAGTCGGGGTGCACCCGGAGGACCTGTTTCACCTGCTGTATGGGGATGACGTAGACCTGCCTCCCGGAACGGACGAGCAGGCCGCGGAGGGTGGTCATCCTCACCGGGACGGAGAAACTGATGGTGGTTCCCCTGCCGACGACCGAGGATACCGTCATACGCCCCCCGAGGCGGGACACGGTATCCTCGACGATTGCAAGTCCAAGGCCCCTCCCCGAGAGGTCGGTGACGATCCGGCTCGTCGTCATCCCCGACCGGAAGATGAGCCAGATCGCCTCGCTATCTGTGAGGGCCGCATCCTCTTCCTTCGTGATCACCCCGCTCTCGACGGCGGTCTTCCGGATCGCGTTGCTGTCGATGCCGGCCCCGTCGTCGATCACCTCGATACCGACCCGGCTGCCGGAGCGGGAGAAGATCCGAACCCGCACGGAACCGGTGGCAGGTTTGTTCTGAGCTATCCTGACCGGCGGCTCCTCGATACCGTGATCGATGCTGTTGCGGATCAGGTGCATGACGGGTTCTCTCAATGCATCGAGGATACGCCGGTCCACCTCGATCTCCCCTCCCTCGATCGTGAGCTCGACGGACTTTCCCGCTGCGCGGGAGGCCTCCCTCACGAACGCGGAGAATGGCGCGAGCATGCTTGCCGCCGGAAGCAGCGCGGCATCGTGGATCAGGTCTGAGATCTCGGCGGTGCTCGCCTTGAGCGCCGACCGGTCGATCTCCATGGCCCGCAGGTGCGTGGCAAGGTCGTGCTGCAGGTAGGTCACGAACTCCCGGTTGTACTCTAAAAACTCGGCCGCCCTCTGGAGCGGCAGGACCAGGTCGTGGGGGAGCGCCGCCTTCTCCTCACGAAAGACTTTCCTCTGGAGCAGGTTCAGGTCGTTGAACGCCTGGGAGTGGTTCCGCTGCCAGAGGGTAAAGCGGGCGACCATCTCCTCGAGCTCGCGTATCCGCTGCATGATGGATATCTGCGCCGTGAGAAGGCCATCGGCGCTGGCGGTAAGCCGGTCGAGTTTGTGGGCCGCGATCCGCACTGTGCCCCGATCCGGCCCTGTTACGGCCGGATCGTTGCCGTTGCGAGCCTCGGGAGCGTGGGGTTCCCGGAGGGCCGGACCCGGGCCGCTCCCGGCGGGTTTGCCGGGGATGGCCCGGAGCGCTCCGACGATCTCTGCCGGCGATGCGTCGGGCTGCTCTTCCTGGAGAAGCGCCTTCACGACCGCGAGCGTCCGGTGGAAGAGGTCGAAGTCGTTCACGCCGGGGGTGTACTCGCCCCGTTTCACGAGAGAGAAGATGGTCTCGAGGTTCTGGCAGATGGACTCGATCTCGCGGAGATTGACCGCCCGCGAGGCGCCTTTCAGGCTGTGGATCCTCCGGTAGACCGACTCGACCAGTTCGGGCACGAGCCCGGCCTTCTCGAGCTCGATCAACCCTGCGGCGATCGCTTCAAGGTACTCGTCCGCCTCCTCGCGGAACATATCGAGGAGGCGGGCGCGGAATTGTTCGTCCGTCCCGCTCATGGCACGTCGTGTCAGACCCGGTACTGCTGGGTGATCCTCTTCAGGCGAGCGCCGAGCTCGTGCAGGTCCCCGGCGGTCTTCTCCGCCTTGTGGGTGGTCTCGAGGTTCTTCTGTGCCGCATCGCGGATGTTCTCCATCGCACTGGAGATCTGGTCGACTCCTGAAGCCTGCGCCTGAATCGACGTGGCGATCTCGATGACCTCCTGCGACGTATCCGCTATCGACCGGGCGAGCACCTCGATCGCCTCCTGGGCGTTGTTCGTCAACCGGGTCGCATCCGCAACCGACCGGGTTCCCTGCTCGGTCGAGGCCGCGGTCGAGGATATGCCCTGCTGAATATCGGTCAGAATGACCCTGATGTTCGATGTCGCCTTCTTCGACTGTTCGGCGAGGTTATGGATCTCGTTTGCGACGACCGCAAACCCTCTCCCGAACTCGCCGGCCTTTGCAGCCTCGATGGAAGCGTTCACCGCGAGGAGGTTGGACTGCTCGGATATATCGGTCACGGTGGCGATGATCTCGCCGACGGCCTGGCTCTGCTCCGAGAGCCTGATGACGTTCATCCGGATGATGTCCATCTGCCGCTGGATCTGGTTGATACCCTCCAGGGTCTCGCGCACCGATCGCTGGCCGCCTTTCGAGACCTCGAGCGCCCGCATCGCCTTCTCGGAGACACCTTTCGTCTTCTGGTTCACGAGTTCGGTCTTCTTCCTGACGCTCTCGACCGAGTCGGACGTCTCGTTCACCGTTGCGGCGGTCTGCGAACTGGCCGCGGCAAGCTGGGTCGTGACCGCAAGGATCTCGTTTGATGCAAGCGAGAGGACCGAGACTCCTTCATAGAGTTCCTCGCTGATCAGCTTCATCAGACGCGAGAGCTCGATGCCGATCGTGTTGAGGGCGTCGCGGTAGGCGACGAACTCTCCGGCAACCGGTATCTTTTCATCGAACCGGGCGGTGAAGTCGCCGGATGCGTAGATCCTCGCGAGCCGCATCGCCTCGTTCACCGGTTCGGTTATCGATTCGAGTGTCTTGTTGAACCCGGCGATGATCATCCGGTATCCCCCGCGGAACGCTTTCTCGTCCCCGCGGATGGAAAGGTCGCCCGCACGGGCGGCATCCGTGAGTTTGAGCGTCTCCTTGTGGAGATGGTCGAGGGACTGGACCATCAGCGCAAGTGCGGGGCGGATCTCGTCGCCCTCATCGGCGACCGGGAACTCCTGGACGTACTCGCCGAGGGCGATCTTTTTTAAGTTCCCGACGACGTTCGTCTGGAGATCGCCGGCAAACTCATCCATCGTCCTTGCCATGACACCGATCTCGTCCTGCCGCCGGATGTTGAGCCGGGCGGAGAGATGGCCGTTCCTGAGTTCTTTGAGCATCAGCACGACCTGCTGGAGCGGGTCGGATATCGAGCGGCCGAAGAGGATGGCTATCGCAACACCGATGGCGATGGATGCGAGGACGACGATGACGATCGTGCTCCGGATAGTGTCGATCGGCCCGGTGAAGTCGGAGAGTTCGGCACGCGAGACGATATGCCAGTCGAGCGGTTCGTAGTAGGTATAGGCGTCGATCATATCCGTCCCGTCGACCTGGTGGCGGATGATGCCGACCTTCTTCTGGAGTATCTCCTGGACGAAGGCCTCGCTCGACCAGTTCTCTCCCTCGAGGGAGGGGTGCACGAGCACCTGGCCGTTGCTGTCGATGACGAACATGTAGCCGTTCCTGCCGATGACCGTATCCTTGAGGCTTGCCTTGACGACATCGAGGGTCTCTTCCTCCTCCGTCCCGACGAAGAGGACCCCGACGATCTTCCCGCTGCTGTCTTTTATCGGTTCGTATGCGGTGACGTAGCGTTTGCCAAAGAGGTCTCTGCTCCCGTAGTAGGTCTCCCCCTGGTTCACCACGACATCGTAGACGTTCTGGGTCAGCTCGGTCCCGACCGCCCTCGACCCGTCGGTCCCGATGACGTTCGTGGATATGCGGATGGCGTTGTTGTCATAAACCTGGAAGACGGTCGCCGCACCGCCGACCAGGGACTGCACCTGGTCGACGATCTCGAAGTTATCGTTGATGACGTAGGGCTCGCCGCCGGCGTTCACGAGCGTCAGTTTTCCGTTGATGACCTCGGGAGTGCCCCGGGCGTAGAAGTTCTCACGGAGAACGTTTAAGTCGCTGTTCACCTTATTGCGCGTGAGTTTGTAGACGTCGTTCGTCCACCCTCTCGCATCGTGCACCTGCGTCTCAAGCAGCGTCTCGATCTGCTCGTTGATCACACCGCTCGAGCTGGTGTACGCCACTATGCCGAGCATGAGCGTCGGGATGATCGCGAGAAACAGGCAGATGACGAGGATCTTCGTCCCGACCTTTATATCCGAAAAAAACGTGAACATGGCTTGCCTCCGTTCCACTCGTTCCTGTACGACGTACTAGAATAATGCACACCCGGGGTTAAATAACGATCCATCCCGGGAAAAGCGATTCCTGGCGGGTTTTCGGCATAACGGCCGGTTAACGCGGCGTTATTTCCTGGCCTCGTCTATCACCATCCCGGGAGAGGCAAGGAGTGCCGCTGCGTCGAGGACGATCACCGATTCGTCTGTGACTCCCACCAGGTATCGCCGGTCGATAGGCGTCATGCCGGGGTCTACGGGAGCGAGGTGGTCGGTCGGCCGGGTGCCGATGTCTGTTATGTAATCGGCGAGGATCCCGAAGGTTACTGCTCCATCGGAGAGGACGATAACCCGGTTGAGGTCCGTCAACCCGTGTTTCGGGATCGAGAAGAGTGCGCAGAGATCGACGACGGATATGATCTCTCCCCTGACGGCACCGATACCGGCTATGAAATCGGGCACCCCGGGGACCGGAGTGATCTCGCGGAGGATGAAGACCTCGCGGATATACTGCATCCCGACGGCGTACTCGCG
>MPOY01000580.1 GCA_001896715.1 Methanoculleus sp. EBM-46 | reverse complement strand
TCACCGAACTTTGCAAATCTGGCACCCGGCCTCGAACGACCTGGTCTCGCGGTGCCTTAACACGGGGCTGGCAGCACCCGAACTTCGCGGCAACGCATGAGCTGACAGGGGTATACACAACGAGGCGGCCTCACGTGAAGCCTTGACGGGAAATCAGTATCCCGGGCCGATGGCCGGCGCCCTGGAGAAAAAGAGTGGTAAGGTCTCCCGTCAGATCTTCACGAACCGGTTCTTTCCCACACGGCACCGGGGGCATTTCCAGTCGGCCGGAAGATCTTCGAAGGCTGTATTCGGCTTGATGCCGCTCGTAGGGTCCCCGATCTTGGGGCTGTAGATGTAGCCGCAGACAGTGCATCGGTACGAATCCATAACTGGTACTCCTTCTTCCCCCGGCCGTGAGGCCGGCAGGGTTATACGATCTCCATTTACCCCCGGGCAGGGATAAGCACTCCGGTCAGGGATCCGGGAAGGAGAGTTCTCGCCCGGTGCAGCCATCGAGGACGATCGCACGCTCCCCCTGCTCCGACACAAACCGGACCCGGTAGACCGGGTAGTAGATGGTGGAGAATCCGACGATCTCCGCCGTCGGCTCAAGCCCTTTCAATATGATCCGGAGCGAGGACTCCGTGACCTCCGCCTCAAGGGGCTCCTCGCGGAGCGGCTCCATCGGGAGGTCCGTCCCGGGCCGGAGGGTGGCGAGCCCGGGAACCTCCGCCGCGAGCAGGGGGACGTAGACCACCGTATCCCCCACCGCCTTCATCGTGGTGACGAGTTTTGCCGCCTCCAGGCTCTTCACCGCCTTCTTCACCACCGCCGGGGAGAGGCGGGTATCGGCCTCGATCTCGACCAGCGTCGACCCGCCGCTCGCAAGCCCGGCAACGATCCTCACCGCAGCCTCATCGAGCCCCAGGAGTTCCGAGAACCCCGGCCGGACCTTCAACCCCCGGTCCACCTCGACGATGCAGCCGGTAAGCCCATCGATGACGAACGACGACGCCTTCGTCGTTTTTCGTATGAGCCCGCCGACGTAGCGGACATCCACCCGGTGAAGCGGCCAGTAGACCCGCTCCCCGGAGACGATCCGCTCTTCGGGTTCAAGTATCCGGAACCGGCGCCTGCGCTTCCCCTTCGCTATATCGAGCGCCTCCTCGCGGAGCAGGACCGGGACGACGGCATCCCCGAGGGCCGGCGGCGGGGCCGGCGGGTCCTCCCGGGGGGCGGGGCGCGGTTCGGTCCGGGCCGGCGGTGCGGCCACGAGACGGGGCGTCACCCCCCGGTGCTTCGTCACCCGGGCCCCAAACCGCATCCGCACCTTCTCCCGGGAGAGAGAGCCCATCACGAAGAACTCCCCGGGCTCAAGCTCCGCGAGCTCTTCGACCTCTTTGCGGGACGAAAAAAAGAGGCTGACCGCTTTTAGATCGTTCTCGATCGAGAGCTTCCCGATGATCTGGCTGTTGCACTGCGAGAGGACGTTCTTTGCGACGAGCGACGGCCGCTGCGTCGCGACCATCAACCCGAGGCCGCGCTTGCGCCCCCGGCGGGATATCTCCTCGATCTTCTTGATCGATGTCCCCGCCTGGGGGATGAACTTGTCCGCCTCCTCCACGATCAGGAGGTAGGGCTGCTTTAACCGGCTCTCCAGGTCGTAGAGGATCTCGGCAAACTTCGTCACCTCCTCGCGCATATCGGCCTCCGATACGTCGAAGATCACCGCCGTCCGCGAGCGGATCGCACCCTCCATCAGGCTCCGGATATCCGCCTTCCCGATCTCCGCGTCGCAGCCTTCGCCCGAGCCGATCCATATGAGGGAGAACCGGTCCTTGAGCGAGAAGTACTCGCCCTCCGTATCGATGAGGCAGAACCCGATCCCCGCCTCAAGGAGCCGTTCGCAGAGGACCGCAATCCCCCAGCTCTTCCCGGCCCCCGACTGCGCGATGATGCAGGTCCGTCCCGTGACCAGCTCCTGTGCATTGACGGCGATCTCACGGTCGCCGGCCTTTCCGATGGCGAGCTCCATCTGATCAGATGATCACAGGATGCCCCGAGGTTTAACGTTTCCCATCGGTTTCCAAGAGAGATATAGGGAGATCAGGTGGATATTTACCGCAATCTGTTCCGGAGGAGCGATAGGACGACACCGAAAGCCGAGAGGATGCCGAACGCGAGAAAGATCAGGTGCAGGCTCCTCAGAAACTCAGGAAATATAGTCGGTGTGACGGCGGTCGACCCCATGATGACCGCAAAGACCACGAGGACCGCCCCCATGCTCAGCATCATGCCGAGCGAGCGCATCATCGCCGTCATGGCCGATGCGCTCCCGTAAAATCTCATCTCCACAGAGGCCATGATGGCGGTGGTGTTCGGAGACGAGAAGAGGCCGACCCCTACGCCCAGGAGGACCAGGAGGGCGAGGATCACGCCGACCGATGTCGTCGCATCGAGCATCGAGAGGCAGAAGAGGCCCGCGGCCGATATCGCCATCCCCACCGAGGCGATCTGTCCGGGCTGCATCCGGTCGGCGAGACGGCCCGATAGAGGGGCGACGAAGACCTGGACGATCGGCTGTACGAGGAGGAGAGTGCCGGCGGTGACGGGTTCGTAGCCTCTTATGTACTGGAGGTAGAGGGAGAGGAGGAACGCGATCGCGTAGGTGGCGCTATAGTTGATCAGGGCAGCGGCGTTCGATGCGGCAAAGACCCGGTTCGATGTAAGCAGCGAGACCGGGAGGAGGGGGTTTGGGTGCCGCCGCTCCACCAGGTAGAAGACCACCCCGAGCACGAGCGCCGCCGCGAGGAGCACCATGCCGGCCGGGGTGGTCGCCGAGGCCAGCCCCAGGAAGAGGCAGAAGATCAGGACGGAGGAGAGGACGAGGCCCGGGACGTCGAAGCGCTCCCGGTGCCGTTCGTTCAAGAACGCCGGAAACTTTCCGGCGTAGAGGAGGACCGGGACGGCAAGGAGCGCGGTCACGATGAATATGCTCCGCCAGCCGAGGAACTGGGTCAGGGCGCCACCGAGGAACGGCCCGAGGGAGAGCCCGGCGTAGACGGCGGTGGTGTTGAGCCCGATAGCGTAGCCCCGCTCGCCGGGGGGATAGAGGTAGGTGATCAGGGCCACGCTGTTTGCGTAGATCATGGCGCCGCCTATCCCCTGCAGGAACCGGAAGAGGAGGAGCATGCCGACCGTGGGCGTGAGGATGGTGAGGAGGGCCCCGGCGGCGTAGATGACGGTCCCGGCCATGAAGATGGTGACCCTTCCCCGGGAGTCGCCAAGCCTCCCTCCGGGGAGGAGGAAGATGACCGACGCAAGGAGGTAGGCGCTCGATACCCAGGCGAGCGTGGCGGCATCGGCAGCGAACTCGGCCCCGATGGAGGGCAGAGCGAGGTTGATCGCGGTGCCCGTGAACGGATTCAAGAACGTGGCGACCGTGATGAGTGCCAGGATGAGCCTTCTCGAGTACGGCCGCCCCTCTTCCTGCTCCATTCGTCGTCACCTGCGCTTCCCGGAGAGCCGAGGCCCGCCCGGGTCGGTACAGGAGTATGTGCGGC
>MPOY01000404.1 GCA_001896715.1 Methanoculleus sp. EBM-46 | reverse complement strand
TTCACCGCTACCACCGGTTTCCTCCTGGCGACCTCGCGGACGATCTGCGCGAAGCTGCGCCCGTCCTGGATCTCCTCGACGTAGAGGGTGATCGACCGGGTCATCGGGTCCTGCTCGGCGAACCGGAGGTAGTGTTCGAACCCGAGGTCCGCCTGGTTGCCGACGCTGATGACGCTTGAGAACCCGAACTCCTCCGGGAGGCTCCAGTCGACGACGGTGGTGATGATCGCGCCGCTCTGGGAGATGAAGGCCACGTCCCCGGATCTCGGCGAGACCGGGTCGAACGTGGCGTTGATCCCCTGGTGAGGCATCATGACGCCGAGGCAGTTCGGGCCGATGATCCGGACGGAATGCCGGCGTGCAATCTCGACGACCTCTTCCTCGAGGGCCACGCCGGCGCCGCCGATCTCGCGGAACCCGGCGGTGACGATGATGGCGAGCCGGACGCCTTTCTTCCCGCACTCCTCCATCACCCCGGGGACAAGCGGGGCCGGCACGGCGATGACCGCCCAATCGACCGGTCCGGGGATATCCAGAACGGAGGGGTAGGCCGTCCGCCCGAAGAGCTCTTTCCGGGACGGGTTGACCGGATAGAGATTTCCCGGGAAAGAAAGCAGGTTTCTGAGGACGGAATAGCCCACCTTGTTCGGGCTTGCGGATGCGCCGATCACGGCGATGGATCGGGGATAGAAGATATCGGGGGGTGATCCGACGCAGAGGCGGGCTGCTTCGCCTCCGACGGTACCCCCGACGATGATCCGCGCATCGACGACGCTCGCTCCCTCCTCGTAGAGGATGACCGGGTTGAGGTCGAACTCCCGGATCTGCGGGTTCTCGGCAAACTGCCGGGCCATCGTCGCGATGATCCGGACGAGCGCCTCCTCGTCCTTTTGGGGCTCCCCCCGGTATCCCCTGATGAGACGGTAGCCCTCGATCTCCCGGACCATCGTGCGGATATCGTCGTCGGTGACGGGCAGAACACGGATGGAGATATCCTCGAGGAGTTCCACGAGCTTCCCGCCAAGTCCGAACGTGACGACCTTTCCAAACGAGGGATCGGTCTTCCCCCCGATCAGCACCTCAAGCCCGCCGGGCACCTGCTTCTCCACGATGATACCGGTGATCGCCGCTTCCGGGGCACGGGCCGCGCCGTTCTGCATGATCGTCCGGAACGCCTCCTCTACCCCTTCGGGGCTCTCGATCGCGGTGACGACGCCGCCGACATCGCTCTTGTGGATGATATCCGACGAGACTATCTTCATGACGACCGGGTAGCCTATCCGCCCGGCGGCCGCCCGTGCATCGCCGGCGCTGGTGACCACCTGGTGGGGCGGCACGGGTATCCCGTACGCCGAAAGCAGGCCATACCCTTCCGGTTCGGTTAACATTCGTTCTGGCATCTCTCTTCCTCGCTGCAAGGACGGTCATGCCGGGGTTGCACGACCGGCGTTCTCTTTCTATCAACTATTCCGGCTGCCCGGCATAATAGTTATCCGGCCGGCGGAGCGAGCCCGGTTTCTCCTCCCGGAGGAAGGTGAAAAGACCATAATGGCCGACGATCCCAAACGGGGGCGTCGACGATGGTGTTCTGAGGAATGTTCTTTGACGTCTGCATATGTACTACGAAACGAAATCCCTTAACACTGGATAGGTTACCTTTCGTCAGGTATATTAATTAGTGTTACATTCATAGTAAACAGTATGATGTTCTTCAGGTATACCAGATTGCTCACGGCCGCGGCGCTCGCGGCTCTCGTACTGCTCATGGCCGCTGCCGGATGCACCGGCACAACCGCCGGCGGGGGTGCTGCCGGCGAGGAGATAACGGTCACCGATGGGTTCGGCCGGAGTGTCACCGCCCCGTCGCCCCCCGAGAGCGTCGTCTGCTCGGGCTCAGGATGCCTGCGCTACCTTGTCTACCTGCAGGCCCAGGACCTCGTCGTCGGTGTCGATGACCAGGAGAAGAAGGATCAGGTGATAGAAGGCCGCCCTTACGCCCTTGCCTACGGTTCGAAGTTCAAAGACCTCCCGCTGATCGGCGAGTTCAGGGGTAAGGACGACCCCGAGAAGATCATCAGCATAGGCCCCGATGTCGTCTTCAAGACGGGTTCGACCGGGACGGCATACGGAACGAGCGCCGCAGAAGCCGACAAACTCGAGGATAAGACGGATATCCCGGTCGTAGCCTTCCCCTACGGCTCGCTCAGGGACGACGCCGAGAAGGCCGAGATGTACGGCGGCCTCCGCGTGATGGGCGAGGTCCTCGGGAAACAGGACCGGGCCGAAGAGGTGATCGCCTACATCGATGCGACGATGGCCGACCTTGAGCGCCGGACCGGCGACATACCCGCGGCCGACCAGAAGAGCGTCTACGTCGGCGGGATCTCATCCGCTGGTGCCCACGGCATCATATCCACCGAACCCGCATATCCGCCGTTCCTCTGGGTGCATGCAAAGAACGTTGCAACCGGGCTCGGCACGGCGCACGCCGATGTCGCGAAAGAGGCGCTCGTCAACTGGGACCCCGAGTACATCTTCATCGACGCCGGCACCACCCAGATGGAGAGCGGCGGCGCGGTCGGCGAACTGAAGAACGATGCGGCGCTCGCGGGCCTCTCTGCAGCAAAGAACGGCAAGGTCTACGGCGTACTCCCGTACAACTTCTACAACACGAACTACGAGACCGTGCTTGCCGACGCCTACTTTGTCGGAAAGACCCTCTACCCCGATCGGTTCGCCGACGTCGACCCGGTAAAGAAGGCAGATGAGATCTACACCTTCTTCGTCGGCAAACCGGTCTTTGGCGACCTGAACGGCCAGTACAGCAACCTCGGGTTTGCCGCGATCCCGCTGTAAATGCGATATACGGAGGATAAGACGAGATGCACTTCGCTGACGGGACAGTTCCCCGGGAATATCTCGGGTACGTGAGGAGAAAGCACCTCTGGATACTCGGGGGGATCGCCCTCCTCTTCATCCTCCTCGTGGTCTCCATATCGGTCGGCGCGGCCGGCGTTCCCATCTACGACGTCTTCCTCTCCATCGTGAACGGCACGGCCGACCGGATCTTCGTGTTTTTTAACCCCGGTGCTACTATGAGCGTATCCAACGTCGACCGGATCGTCTGGAACATCCGCCTCCCCCAGGCGCTCGCCGCGATCGTCGCCGGTGTCGGGCTCTCGGTGGCGGGGGTCGCCATGCAGTCGATCCTCCGTAACCCGCTCGGATCGCCGTTCACACTCGGCATATCCAATGCCGGCGCGTTCGGTGCGGCCGTCTCGGTCATCCTCCTCGGCACCGGGCAGATGCATTCATCGGTTGCCAATGCCGTCACCCTGAACAACCCCTACCTGACGACGGTCGTGGCGTTCATCTTCTGCCTCCTTGCGACGGCGGTGATCCTGATCATATCCCGGGTGCGCGGGGCGTCGCCGGAGGTGATGGTGCTCGCCGGCGTCGCCCTCTCCTCCCTCTTCACGGCAGGGACGATGTTCCTCCAGTTCTTTGCGAGCGACACCCAGCTCGCTGCGGTCGTCTTCTGGACCTTCGGCGACGTCAGCCGGGCCGGCTGGCAGGAGCTCGGTATCATGACTTTCGTCGTCGCGGCGGCCAGCATCTTCTTCCTTGCGAACCGCTGGAACTACAACGCGATCGATGCCGGCGACGAGACGGCAAAAGGGCTCGGCGTCAGCGTCGAAGCGGTGCGCAACATCGGTATGGTCGTAGCGGCGCTCGTCTCCGCCGTCATCGTCTCGTTCCTCGGTGTCATCGGGTTCGTGGGGCTGGTCTGCCCGCACATGGTGCGGAGGCTCATCGGCGACGACCAGCGCTACCTGATACCGGGCTCCTGCGTGGCGGGCGGGATCCTCCTCCTCGGTTCGGATACCGTCGCCCGGATCATCGTTGCGCCCTACATCCTCCCGGTCGCCGTGCTCACGGCGTTCCTCGGCGCACCGGTCTTCATCTACCTGCTCCTCCGGGGGTACCGGCGATGATCCTCGAGGTCGACGGCGTGGCGTTCACCTACAGGAGCGCCCCGGTCATCAGGGAGGTCACGTTCGGCGTGCGCCCCCACCAGATCCTCGCGATCCTTGGACCGAACGGCGTCGGGAAGACGACGCTCTTGAAGTGCATGAACGCCATACTGAAACCGAAGGCCGGATCCATCTTCGTCGATGAGATCGATCTCCTCAGGGCCGACCGGATGGAGATTGCGCGGAAGGTGGGTTACGTGCCGCAGCGGTGCGAAGCGGGGCGATTGACTGCGTTCGATGCCATCCTCCTCGGCCGGCGGCCGCATATCCGGTGGGACGTCACGGAGGCGGACCTCCGCATCGTCGAGGCGGCTATCCGGATGCTTGACCTCGAGGCTCTCTCGCTCCGGTATATCGACGAGATGAGCGGCGGCGAGCTCCAGAAGGTGAGTATCGCCCGGGCGCTCGTGCAGGAGCCCCGGGTACTCCTCCTCGACGAACCGACGAGCAGCCTCGACCTCAAGAACCAGCTTGAGATCCTCGGGATTGTGAGAAGCGTGGTGACCGATCACGATGTCGCGGCGGTGATGACGATGCACGACCTGAACATGGCGCTCCGCTACGCCGACCGGTTCATCTTCTTAAAGGAGGGCGTCATCCATGCCGCGGGCGGGCACGAGGTGGTGACGCCCGAGACCATCGAGGCGGTCTACGGTGTCCCCGTGACGGTCGAGCGCTATAACGGATTCCGTGTCGTCGTCCCCCTTGCGTCGGGGAGCACCTGCTGATACGCACCGGGGCCCGGATCGGGGTGATGCCTGGCCCCGGGCCGTACGCCGCCCCGATGTCTCGTGCGCGGGCCTCTCTTACCACCTCTGTCCTCTCCCGCGCGGATACCGGCGATTGCTATACTTATAAGTCCACCCGCTGCCGATACACCCGCCGGGCATGGCGCTCGAGACATTCATCGGGGTCGTCGGGCTGGTCATCGGGGCGTTTGGAGCGTTTTTCATCGTCTACGGAGCGATGATCGCGATCGTCGAACTCCTCGCGCGGGAGACGCGCATACATGAGAGGAGTTACCACGATATACGGGGGATATTCACCACGCGCATCCTGATCGGCCTTGAGTTCTTCGTCGCCGCCGACGTCTTGAAGACGATCCTCAAACCGACGTTTGAGGATCTGATCGCCCTCGGGTCGATCGTCGCGATCAGGACCGTCGTGAGTTACTTCCTCGGGAGAGAGGCAAGCGAGATTCCGGAAGATAGAATGGAACGATGAGGTACTGGGTCTCGCGGTCACCCGCTCTCCCGGGACTGCAGCATCGTCAGGTGTTCGTGCGCCTCGCTGACGACTCGTTTTGAGTTCCCGAAGGTGATCGCCTGGAGCGCCTCGCCGTAAGGGAGCCACTGGTAGGCGATATGCTCGTCCGAGAGCAGCACTCTCTCTTCCGGGGTCTCGATCAGGTAGTAGACGACCTCCTTGTAGACCGTGCGCCCCCGGCGCTGGAAGAAGTAGTGGATCTCCTCACGGAACCCCGGGATGAACGTGGCCTGGGCGATCCCGGTCTCCTCCGCAAGTTCGCGGAGTACCGTCTCCTTCTCGCTCTCGCCACGTTTGCCGTGCCCCTTCACGAGGTCCCAGTGCCCGGCCCCGTACTGCAATATGAGGTACTGGAGATCCGCATCCCGCCGGAAAACCACCGCCCCGTATGACTTCTCCCTCGTCATGGCCGTTCAATCCAGTTCTGCAGTCCCTCCCGTCCTTGCGAGTTCACGTCTGGCGATCGCGAAATCCTCTGCCAGGGCCTCCCGGTATGCCGGGTTATAGAGCGCGGCGGCAGGGTGGAGGGTGGGGATGAGGCGAACCGGGCGGCCGAAGAGGGAGCCGGGGTAGACGGTCCCGCGGATATCCGTGATCCGATCAAACTCGATGGCGAGGAAGGAGAGGATGTAGCGACTCGAGTGGCGACCGAGCGTCACGATCACCCCCGGCTCGATGATCCGGATCTGCTCTTCAAGATACGGGGTGCAGGCCCGTATCTCCTCGTCACGGGGATCGCGGTTTCCGGGCGGCCGGTGTTTGACGATGTTTGCGATGAAGACATCGTCCCGGGTAAGACCGATCCCGGAGAGGAGGCCGTCGAGAAGTTTTCCTGCCCGTCCCACGAACGGCCTCCCGGTGAGGTCTTCCTGCTTCCCCGGTGCCTCGCCGATCAGCATGAGGCCGGCCCTGATGTCGCCATCCCCCGGAACCGCGTGGTGGGTGTTCTCCCAGAGGGGGCACTTCCGGCATTCGCTGATGACGGCGGCAAGCCTCTCTATCGCTACCTCTCTTCCCGTCTCACGCACCATGCCCACACTATTGACGATAACTCGTATAACCTTCTTATGCATTGCGTTTTGCCGCCGGCAGACGGCGGACCTGGAGGGGTTCGCCGGCCGGGCCCATTGCCTGCAGACCGGGAGCGGCCGGCCCTCTCACGTGTGCGTAATGCCGCGGGAGGCGGCCTGCGACGGGGTCCGGGCTGCAGCCCGGGTGCCTGCGCCGCCTCGTTTCACCCTCCCTCAAAGATTAATAGCACCGGAGCGGAAGTATATGTAGGATTTATCAATGAGATTGCGGCTCTTTCTTCCCGGAAAAGCGTCAAACCCGGGTTTGGGATGTGAAATCGGGCCGCATGACAAATGGAGCTGTTTACACAATGAGCGATATGGATCACCTCTGTTTTGACCCAACAAAGATCGATAAGATACGGGATCTGCTCGAGCGCGGGGTGACGGTCTACCCCTACACCTTCGAGCGCAGGGATACCGTCAGGAATATCAAAGAGCGGTTCTCCACGATCGGGCACGAAAAAAGCGCCGAAGAGGTCAGCACCGCGGGCAGGATCTACATCGTCCGCGAGCACGGCAAGACGCTCTTCGCCGACATGGGAGACTCAGACGGGAGGATACAACTCTATCTTCGCAAGAACGACCTCGGGGAAGAGCAGTTCGACCTCTTCCGGCAGTACGTCGACGCTGGAGACATCATCGGCGTCGTCGGCCACGCCTTCCGGACGAAGATGGGGGAGCTCACCATCTGGGTCGACCGGTTCGAACTCCTCGCAAAATCGATCTGCCCCCTCCCCGAGAAGTTCCACGGGCTCAAGAACGTCGAGACCCGCTATCGGCAGCGCTACATCGACCTGATCATGAACGAAGAGAGCCGCGAGACGTTCCGGACCCGGAGCAGGATCATATCGCTCCTCCGGCAGTTCCTCTTTGAGCGGGACTACCTGGAGTTCGAGACCCCCACCCTGCAGCCGGTCTACGGCGGCGCGAACGCCCGGCCGTTCACCACCCACCACAACGCCCTCGACCAGAAACTCTACCTCCGGATCGCGCCGGAACTCTACCTCAAGCGCCTTGTCGTCGGCGGGTTCGAGAAAGTATTTGAGATTGCAAAGAACTTCCGGAACGAGGACATCGACACCAACCACAACCCCGAGTTCTCGATGGTGGAGATCTACGAGGCCTACCGCGACTACAACGACATGATGGACCTCACCGAGGAGATCCTCTCGTTCCTCGCGGAGAAGGTGTGCAAAAGTGCGATCGTCCCGTTTGCGGGCCACGATCTCGACCTCTCCCTCCCCTGGCGCCGCCTCACCATGGAGGAAGCGGTGCGGGAGTACGCCGGCATCGACGTCCGGGCGATGAGCCTTGAGGAACTCCGTGCGTTCGGTCTTGCGCACTGCGTCGAGGGCTGTGAGAGCGCCGCGACCCCGGGAGAGTACCTGGTCCTCTTCTTCGAGCACTTCGGCGAGAAGAACCTCATACAGCCGACGTTCGTCTACGACTTCCCGGTCGAGAACTCGCCGCTCGCAAAGAAACATCGGACGAAGGAGGGGATGACCGAGCGGTTCGAACTCTTCATCGCCGGGATGGAGATGGCAAACGGGTTCTCGGAGTTAAACGACCCACTCGACCAGAAGGCCCGGCTCGAGCTCCAGGATGCCAGGCGCCGAAAGGGCGATCTCGAAGCGCAGATGATCGACTACGACTTCATCAACGCGCTCGGCTACGGTATGCCCCCGACGGGCGGCGTCGGGATAGGGATTGACCGCCTGGTGATGCTCCTCACCGGCAAGGACTCGATCAAGGAAGTCCTCCTCTTCCCGCAGATGAAGACCGCTGTCCCCGGGCAGAACGGGGATAAGACGGAAGAGAGCGATGGGGAAGAGTGAATCCTCATCTCCGCCCATGAACGGGCAGAACCGCGCCGCCGTCCACCCCGGCATGACGGTGGACGTCGTGCTCAAACGCGACCAGAAGACCGGGAAGCGCACCCGGGGCGTTGTCGCCGAGATCCTGACAAACTCGTCCTACCACCCTCACGGGATCAAGGTCCGGCTCCGCGATGGGCAGGTCGGGCGGGTACAGGAGATCATCGGGTAAGATTACCCGGCCGTCCGGAGGGTAAACCGGATGGCCGTGCCGGACTCGGGATGCCCGGTAACCCGGTCTTCCGCCCAGATTTTCCCCCTATACCGCGCAATAAGCGTTCGGCAGATGTAGAGCCCGAGTCCGGCTCCGGCAAGCGACTCCTCCCCTTTCCTGAAACGGCCGAAGATGCTCTCTTTCATCGCATCGGGGATGCCGGGTCCGGTATCCTCGACCGTGACCGTGACCTCCCCTTCACGCTCCTCGACCCGAATGGCGATTGCGACATCCGGTCCGCCGAACTTCGCCGCGTTGCCGATGAGGTTTGCAAAGACTTCGGGAAGGAGGTCATCGGCAAGCACGTCGACCGGACGGCCCTCGTACCGTATCCGGGCCGCAGGGTGGCCGGCAACCTCTGTCCGTATCACCCGGTCGAGATCCATGGGTGTGAGCGTCGTCACGCTCTCCCGGGCCTTCCGGAGGGTGGCGACGCGCCCGACGATCCCCGAACTCTGCTCAAGCCCCGAGAGCATCTTTTGCGCCATCTCCTTACGCTCGCCCTCGAGTGCATCGACCAGGAACTGCGTATACCCGATGGCGATGGCGTTTGCGTTGTTTATGTCGTGGACCATGATGTCCAGGAAGAGGTTTGCCGTCCGGCCGGACTCCTCCAGCTCAACCGTCCGCTCCCTGACCATATCCTCGAGACGGGCATCATACTGCCGTAAAGCCTCCTCCGACTCCTGGAGGCGCCGGATGTTCCCCTTGAGGGAGTCGACCATGATGCCGATGCTCTCCGAGAGGCGAGCAAATTCTGTCCCCGTAGAGACCCGGATCCGGTGGTCGAGATCTCCGCCGGCGATCAGGTCGGCGTCATCGACGATCTCCTGCACCGGGCGGGTGATCCGCCGCGAGACCGGGATCGCGATGCAGCAGGCGGCGAGGCTCGCAAAGAGAACGATGGTGATATGACCGAGCTGCACGTCCGCTATCCGGGCGTCGAGGAGAGTGGTGGTGTAGGTCAGCTCGACGACCAGGCTCTTGTCCGAGGGGCTGGCGGGATCGGAGAGGTCGATGAATATATACCGGGTTATAGTCCCGACAGTCCTATTCGCGAGCGTCCTGCCTTCCCTCCCCTCAAAGATAGCAATGGCGGCCGGATCCACCGCCACGGACACGACCGGGCTCTCCGATCCGGTCACGTTGACGAGCCGCCCGTAACTGTCGTAGATCCGGACCTCTTTGAGCGCGGGGTTCAACCGCATCAGGTCTTCCCTCAGGGCCCGGTAGTCCGGGGCGTAACGGCCGGCCTCGGTCGCATTGCAGACGAGCCCGAGTTCGAAGAGGTAGCGGTGGTCGGGAGAGGGCTGGTAGGCGTACTTCCGCAATATCCCGCCTGCCGGCTCCGTCACGACGCGATCGGCCACGAATACATCGCTGAGGCGGATATCTGTTATCCTGTCATAAAAAGTGGGAAGTTTCCGGAAATCGAGGCCGATGTCCGGAGGGTAGGTGGTGTACTCGACGATGCCCGACTCGTTGATGACGTAGATGTCCATCTCCTCCCCGAGCTCCTCGCGGATCCGGGCAAGGTCCATGGCCCCGGGGTCCCTCCCGGCGCGCTCGTACCCCGCGAGAACCGGGTCAAACCCCTCCGCCATCCGGGAGTCCAGTGTGCCGTCGAAGAGTTTCAGCCCCGCATCCGCGAGGCGCACCGACCGGACAACGCTCTTCTCCGTCTGCTCACGGAGCAGCTCGTCCCCGGCCATCAGGGCCCCCACGACCTCATTGCAGTCCAGGGCCGAGATCAACCCGATCACGGGGAGCGTGATCAGGATCATGGCGAGCAGCAGGTGTGTGCCAAGACGGCGATGCCACCTGCCGCCATCCACCGCCGTCATGGGCTACCTCCCTCATCGGCCTTCCGGAGGGTGAACCGGACGGCCGTGCCGGATTCGGGGTGCCCCGCCACCCGGTCATCGACCCATATCCTCCCCCCATACCGCGCAATGAGCATCCGGCAGATGTAGAGCCCGAGCCCGGTCCCCGCGGCCTCTCCGTTCCCCCGGGCCAGGCGGTTGAAGACCCGGGGTTTTACGGCATCCGGGACACCCGGCCCGGTATCCTCGATGGATATGATGAGATCGTCTTCGTGCTCCTCGATCCGGATGGCGATTGCGATGTCCGGCCCACCGAACTTCGCCGCGTTCCCGAGCAAGTTCGAAAAGACCTCTGAGAGGAGGTCGTCGGCGATGACTGCAGCTGTGGTGCCGTTGTAGGTTATACGGAGGTCGGGGAGTGACCTGATCTCGGATCTGACGATTCGGTCAAGGTCGATCTTTCCGATAGCCCCTGGTTTCCCCTGGATCTCCTGGATGGTGTTGACGTTGCGCACGATCCCGATGCTCTTTGCAAGTCCCGCCTTTGCCTTCCGGAGCAGTTCCGCTTCAGGTTCACCCTCAAGGTCGGTGAGGAGGATGTCGGAGTAGAGGTTTGCGATGTTGTTTGCGTTATTGATATCGTGGCCCATGATGTCGAGCAGGAGCGACGCCGTCCGGTTGGATTCCTCGAGGGCGGCCGTCCGTGCCCCGACCTCATCCTCGAGGGTGCGGTTGTGCCGGATGATCTTCTCTTCCGACTCCTGGAGTCTTTGCAGGATCTCTTTTAAGGATGCGATCATGGTCGATACGCTCCCTCCAAGATGCACGAACTCCTCGCTCCCGCTCACCCGTATGGGGCGGTCCAGGTCGCCGCGGGCGACAGCGTCGACATCCTCGACGAGGAT
This sequence comes from Methanoculleus sp. EBM-46, assembly GCA_001896715.1. Classification (GTDB taxonomy): domain Archaea; phylum Halobacteriota; class Methanomicrobia; order Methanomicrobiales; family Methanoculleaceae; genus Methanoculleus. The sequence goes on along the minus strand of MPOY01000404.1, from coordinate 13,352 downwards.
GCGTACCGGCCGCGTCAGGGAGCGTATGGCGAGGGCAGAGAGGCAGGCGATGAGCGAAAGCCCGATGAGCAGGATTTGAGTATGTCGGGCAAACATACCCGCGATCGCATCTTCCACGAATTTCGTGTTGTAGGTCAGCTCGACGACCACGCTCATGTCTGATGCGTGAACGCTATCCGTTCTATCGACGAAGAGGTACCGGATCAGCTCGCCTGTGTCGACGTTCTCCGTCTCAAGCATGGTCCTCTCCCGGTACGCCTTCCGAACCATGCCCAGTCGGCGATCATCGTCGGAATGCGCCGCACCCACGATCCGCTCGCCCAGGCAGTCGAAGACACGGATCTCGCTGACGCCCGGGTTTTCATCCGCTACCTCCCGGATTGCATCCGCATAGCTCAGCGCCATGCGCTGCCCTCCGGACTCCGACACCACCTGCCCGAGCTCGAAGAGGTAGCGGCGGTCGGGAGATGGTTGGTAGGCATACTTTCGGAGCATCCCGGTGGCGAGCTCGGGGACGATCCTGTCGGCCGAGAAAGCGCCGTTGAGTCGGATATCCGTTATGCGGTCGTAGAAGGCAGGGATCTCCTTGAAGTCGTACCCGAGCTCGGGCGGATAGGTGGTGTACTCGATGATACCGTTCTCGTTGATGACGTAAAGGTCCATCCGGCCCCCGAGCTCCTCCTTGACCCGGGCAAGATCCATGACGCCCGGATCCCGCCCCGCCCGTTCGTACTCAACGGCGAACGGACCGAATCCCTCCTGCATCTCGCGGTTCAGGGTATCGTCAAAGAGTTTCAGCCCGGCATCGACAAGGTTTACCGCGAGGACGATCCCGTACTCGGTCTGGCCCCGGAGTTCTCCAGTATCCGCCACGAGAGCCTGCCGGACATCGGCATACCCGACAAACGATATCAGGTAGATGACGGGCGCCATCGCGAGCAGGACGGCAAGCAGGAGGTAGATCGTGAACGGGAGAGCCTGCCGCACCGATCCCCTCAACATCATCCGGGCACATACTCCGCGTTTTGCGCCTCCCCCAGGGCACAGAACATTCTTTCAAAAAGGTATACCTGCAGGTATTTAGTGTGAGCGATTTTGATGTGATAAATGGGGTTTTATCGGTTGTTTTGCCCAGAGAACCCCGGAGAAAGCGGCGGCATGCCTGATTGCAGCGAAGGGCGCGATATCCCGGCAGCGAAGAAAAAAGAGAATGCCGGGGCCGTATCTTGGCCCCGGATCGTATCGTGGAACGGTACGGTGATTTACATCGGGGGCATGCCCATGCCGCCCATGCCGCCACCCATACCGCCGCCCATGGCAGCCATCTCCTCAGGAGAGGGGCCGGCGGACTTGGACGCGGCGATGACGTCGTCGATCCGGAGGATCATGACGGCTGCCTCGGCGGCGCTGGAGACCGCCTGAGTCTTTACCCGGAGGGGTTCGACGACGCCGGCCTTGAGCATATCCCCGGAGACGGCGTTGAAGACATCAAGGCCCATGTACTTCCCGTTTGCACCGCCCTTCTCGTGGGATGCGCGCAGCGCAACGAGCATGTCGATCGGGTCGAGGCCCGCGTTCTCGGCAAGCGTCCTCGGGATGATCTCGAGGGCGTTTGCAAATGCTTCAATGGCGAGCTGGGCGCGGCCGCCGACGGTTGCAGCGTATTCGCGGAGCCTGAGCGAGAGTTCGATCTCGGGCGCGCCGCCGCCGGCGACGAGTTTCTTATCTTCGACGGCCACGCTGACGACCCTGAGGGCATCCTCGATGGCACGGTCGAGTTCGGCGACGACATGCTCGGTGCCGCCGCGGATGATGATCGAGACAGCCTTCGGGTTCTCGCACCCGGTCACGAAGGTCATCTCCTCGCCGGAGACCTTCTTCTCCTCGACAGTGCCTGCCTTACCGAGCTCCTCGGGGGCGATGGCGTCGATGGAGCTGACGATTGCGCCGCCGGTCGCACGGGCGAGTTTCTCCATGTCGCTCTTCTTGACGCGCCGGACGGAAAAGATCCCGGCCTTTGCAAGGTAGTGCTGGGCGATGTCGTCGATACCCTTCTGGCAGAAGAGAACGTTTGCACCGCTCGCGATGATCTTGTCGACGATGCCCTTGATCATCCGCTCCTCTTCGTCGAGGAACATCTGGAGCTGGTCGGGGCTCGTGATGCTGATCTCGGCGTCGACCTCGGTCTTCTTGAACTCGACGGCGGCGTTCAGGAGCAGGATCTTCGCGTTCTTGACGACGCGGGGCATCGCGGGGTGGACGCGCTCCTTATCGATGATCATGCCCTCGACGATCTCGGACTCCTCGATGGATCCGCCGACCTTCTTCTCGACCTTGACGAACTCGGTGTCGACGGTGCCGTCGGCATCGGCAACCATCGTGATCGCCCTGACGACGAGGTCGGTGATCTTCTCTTTGGCGGCTTCGGCGCCCTTGCCGGTCATCGCAGTATCGGCAAGCTTCTTGAGCATCGCCATATCGTCGGGTTTGACGTCGACGGCAATCTCGTCGAGGATAACCTGCGCTCGGTCTGCGGCCATCCGGTAGCCGTGGGCGATGACCGTGGGGTGCACATCCTGATCGAGGAGATCCTCGGCGCGCTTCAGGAGCTCGCCTGCGATCACCACGGCGGTCGTGGTGCCGTCGCCGACCTCGTCGTCCTGGGTCTTTGCGATCTCGACCATCATCTTTGCGGCGGGGTGCTCGATGTCCATCTCTTTTAAGATGGTCACGCCATCGTTTGTGATGACGACGTCGCCGATGGTGTCGACGAGCATCTTGTCCATACCCTTCGGGCCAAGCGTTGTCCGTACAGCGTTTGCGACGGCCTTTGCGGCGGCGATGTTGCCTGACTGTGCGTCACGACCGCGGGTACGCTGGCTACCCTCTTTCAGAATAAGGATTGGTTGTCCTCCAAGACTTGACATAGGTATCACCGTTGTTAAGCGATAGAAAGGTAGGTTTGTAGTTCTATATAATAGTATTCACTCGTTTATCATATCGATGAGTTCTGAGCCATCTTCGAGAGTGTGGAGATGCTCTTCGCCGATAAGGAGCGTTTTACCTATCTTCTTCTGCTTGTTGTAATCCGTGACGACGCACATGGCAAATGTCTTCGTGATCTGGGATATATTGCCGATGAGGGAAGCACGCTTTACAACCTTCTGGGTGGTGCCGTAGGCCGTCAGGATGGTGTGCCGGTCAAAGAGCGCCAGAGCCTGGAACGGGGCCTGCCGCATCGCGTGGATCTCCATCCCCATGCGTTCGAGATCGATGAAGACGTCGCCAACTGTGGACTTCGGGGGATTTTCGGGCTCGGGGGTGCGGTAGCCGACGAGTTCGATCGTCTCGACGAGCGGGGCGCTGAAGAGTTCCTCCAGCCGTATCGCGACATCGAGCGTGGTGCCCATGCCGCTCTCGTACTTGCTGATGGTCCGGCGGGAGACCCCGAGGTGCGACGCGAGATCCCCAAGCGACATCCGGGAGCGCTCGCGGACTTCGCGGAGGAGATCGCCCTTGATCTTCACGTAGAGGCCTCCCGGGGATGCATAGACCATCGGCGATATCCCTTCTGCAAAGTAGTCGTAGAGCGTCTCGGAGCTCAGGGCAAAGAGGCCGTAACGGATATAGACGACGCCGCGCTCGAGTTCCGCGTCGCGAGCGCGTTCCCCGACGATGAGCGGGGTGGCCTGGAGGTACCGGGCGATCAGGTTGAGGTCCCAGGCGATATCGGCGGTCACGCTGTCGATCTGGGAGGCGACTTTGATAATGACGAGGGTGTCGCCTTTCTTCGCGATAAGGTCGAAACTCCGCGGACGGATGTTGCACCGCTCCGAGATATCGAAGTCCGCGAGGAGCATGATGCTGATGACCATCTGAGGAAGGCGATCCTGCGACATAACCCGTAAGAATCGATATAGTCGGAGAAGATATAAATTATAGCGTATGTGGATCGGGATCGACGATACGGATTCTCCTGCCGGGATGTGCACCACCTACATCGGGGCGGTGCTGGTGCGGCGGTTGAAAGAGCGTGGGATCCCCATCATCGGTGCCCGGCTGGTCCGATTGAACCCGAACGTCATCCACAAGACCCGGGGGAACGCAGCGGTCTGCATCGAGGCCGAAGGTGATGCAGAGGCGGTGTTTGCGCTTGCCTGCGCGTGCGTGGAAGAACTCGCGGAGTTTGATGCCCCGGAGACGAACCCGGGCGTGGTGGTCGCCGCCGTCCGGCCGCCGCCGGATTTTTACTATGCGGTGCTCCGGGATTTCTGCACCGTGGACGAGGCGGTCGACGTGCTCGAATCGATCGGAGCCCGTTATCGCGGTTATAAGAACCGGCGCGGCCTTATCGGGGCGACCGCGGCAGTCGCGAGCGTCTTCTTCGACCGGACGTTCGAGCTGCTCGCCTACCGAAAGCGGGAAGCGTGGGGTACCCCGCGGCAGGTGGACCGCGCGAGCCTCTTTCTGGCCGATGAGACGACCTACCCCCGCACCTGGGATACGGTGGACCGAAAGAACGATGCCGTCGTCTGCGTGCCCCACACGCCCGATCCGGTCCTCTTCGGCATCCGCGGAGAGAGCCCGGCAGCCGTCCGCGAAGCGCGGTCGTACGTCCGCTCGGAGGAGCCTGCCTGCGAGCAGGTCTACACCACCAACCAGGGGACGGACGCTCACCTGCTGCCGGGGGCGATCGGAGAACTCCGGGAGGGGCGGTCCTACCTGGTGCGGGGCGCGGTCGCCGGACTGCCGGCCACCGGACCCGGCGGCCACGTCTCGTTCCTCCTCGAGGACGGCGGCGTCGAGGTTCGCTGTATGGCCTACGAGCCGACCAGGGGGTTTCGCGACGTCGTACGAGCCCTCGTCCCCGGGGATAGAGTGGCTGTCGCGGGGAGCTACAAGGGGGGGAGCCTCAACCTCGAGAAGCTCGGGGTCTCCCACCTTGCCGCTCTGGTTCGCATCCGCCCGCCGGTCTGCCCGGCCTGCGCGAGAAGGATGACGAGCGCCGGGACTGCGAAGGGCTATAAGTGCCGGGTCTGCGGCGGGCGCAGCCGCGAACCGGATGTGGAGAGGTGGGAGCGCCGGATCCGGCCGGGGTGGTACGAGGTCCCCCCCGTCGCCCGCCGGCATCTCTCCCGGCCGCTGGTGCGCGGTGTCCCGGCATGGGAGGAAGATCTCCTTCAATCCGGCCGGCCATGACCTCCACGGGCGGCCGTGCCCCGGGGAGACGCCATGGGCGGAGTTGCCTCGTCAATCAAACTGACTTTACAAAATAAAGTTTATAATGTTTGTGAGTTAACTTATCTCTGGTGATCCCGTGCCGACCATCAGCGGTGATGGTGCACGTGCCCTGACCTGTCTGCCCATGACGGTGCGACCCACGGCAGATGGGGTTCAGCAGCAGGCTGCACAGAACCGCGGTCGAGTACGCGTGGAGCAGAGACGAAGGCATCCCTCCGGAGATCCTCCGGTCTCCCGGCCCGAAAGTCCGCTCTCTCACGAGACTATCCGGCTCATATCCGGATCTCCGACACGGCGGGACGAGCGGGATCATCCCGTGTCGGCCAACCAGTCATCCCCTGTCTGGCAGCGGGGACCCGATCTATGGGTTCCTGCAACATCTCCATACATTTTTGGTCGTCGGACGTTGCCACAGGGAGGAGACGAGGTGTTATTGTGCATGAATGCCAATACCATCTCACGAACTGGTGTAACGGAATCATGACCTTCAAGTATGGGGATGCGGTACAACAGGCGCGTGTGCGCCCCGGTATGACGGTCGGCGAGCTCGTCGACGAACTCGGAAGAGCGGGGGCCTACAACGGAGGATCCCTGTGGCAGGCGGTCAACATATACGAGAGGATGCTCCGCGACGAGGAGGTGCTGAAGTTCTTCGGCCTCTCGGGCGCCATGGTTCCCGGCGGGATGGGGGGCATCGTCGCCGACCTCATCCGGCGCCGGCACATCGATATCCTGGTATCGACGGGTGCAAACCTCACCCACGACATCATCGAGGCGATCGGCTGCCACCACTACCACGGGGTCGCCGACGTCTCCGACGCCGAACTCTGCGAGGAAGGGATCAACCGGATCTATGACGTCTTCCTCCCGAACGAGGCGTTCATCAGGTTCGAGGAGTTCATGCAGGATGTCTACTCCTCCCTCCCGGAGGGTTCGACGGTCTCGATTGCCGAACTCCTCAACCGGATCGGAAAGAGGCTCGATACCGGGATCCTCGCTGAAGCGGCAAAGGCCGGGGTGCCGGTCTATTGCCCGGCAATCCAGGACTCGATGATCGGGCTGCAGTACTGGCTTTTTTCCCAGACGCATAAGGTCACGGTCAGCGCGTTTGGAGATATGCCCGCCCTCCTCGACCGGTGTTTTGAGGCCGAACGGGCCGGGGCAATCCTTGTCGGGGGCGGCGTCCCGAAGAACTACGTCCTTCAGAGCAAACTGATGACCGAGAGCGGGTTTGACTACGCGGTCCAGCTCACCGGCGACCGGCCTGACCTCGGCGGACTCTCGGGCGCGACGCTCGACGAAGCGCGGTCGTGGGGCAAACTCACCGGAGAGGCCACCGCCGTGACGGTCTACGGGGATGCGACCATCAGCCTGCCGCTCCTTGTGGCCGCAACCCTCGAGAGGCTGGAAGGATGACCGAACTCATACTCTCTCTTGACGTCACCGACCGGAGGCGGGCGGTGGCGGTCGCAGAGTCCTGCGCTCCCTTCATCGATGCGATCAAGGTCGGCTACCCGCTCGTCCTCGCGGCCGGCCTCTCTATCGTCGGGGATCTCTCTGGTGTCGGCCTCCCGCTCATCGCGGACTTCAAGGTCGCGGATATACCGAACACCAACCGCCTCATCTGCGAGGCGGTCTTCTCGGCCGGATTTGATGCCGTCATCGCCCACGGGTTCGTGGGAGGTGACGCGGCGCGGGCCTGTGTCGAGGTGGCGCACAACCACGGTGGAGCCGCCTACATCGTCGCGGAGATGAGCCATCCCGGTGCGACCGAGTACTTCCACGGCGGCGTGGCCGAACACCTCGCCGCGCTCGCGGTCGCCTGCCGGGCCGACGGTATCATCGCCCCCGCCACCCGGCCCGACCGGATCGGTCGGCTCCGCGAGATCGTCGGCGAAAGAACGATCTACTCCCCGGGCGTGGGGGCGCAGGGCGGCGACCTCGATACGGTGGCCCGGCTGGTCGACGGCGTCATCGTCGGGAGGAGCATATACGAGGCGGCGGACCCGGGCGCTGAGGCCGAACGGTTCTCCCGCATCCGTCGATGATGAATTCTCCGTTCCGATCCCTCCGGGATATGACGAACCCTATGAGTGGTCTGAGGCGGATGCGGACCGTTCCGCATCTGAAGGGTTAATATATTTTCCTGCAGATACTCGTATCATGAACTGGAGCCCAGAACAGCAGAAACTGGTGGAGAAGTACCGGAGCCTCAACGATATACCCGCCGGCGAGCGGCGCTACAAGTGCCACACCTGCCACTTCGTCGTGGACGAGACCCCCTGCCCGCACTGCGGCGAGACTGCGCTTGAGATCATGTGCCCGCTCGATCACTGTGACTGCCACCACTCCATCGTCGAGAGCATCGAGTACTGCCCGCTCTGCGGCCATGCGGTCTGCCCTGAGTGCGGGAGCCACGATGTCGTCCAGATCAGCAGGGTTACCGGATATCTCCAGGACGTTGCAGGCTGGAATGCGGGCAAACAGCAGGAGCTGAAAGACCGGGTCCGCTACTCTGCCGTATGAGGCATTTCGTCAGGGACGATACGCTCTTCCTCCGCGGCCGGTTCCGGGCGGCGAGCACCGGCATCAACGGTGGTATCGCTGACGTCACGACAGTCCTGAACCATACGGTGTCCCGCGATTTTTGCGACGAACCGCAGCGCTACCTCGAACTTCTCGCCGCCCGGCACGGTCTCTTCCACGAGTATTTCGGGCTCCTGACCGCCGTCGAGATGCGGCACCTCTGCGTGCTCCAGTACGACTTCATTACGGTCTTCATCACCGCCGGGGTGACGAACCCGACGCCTCCCGTCGACAACGCCCCGCACACCATCAACATCGTCGTCCACAGCCGTGAGGGGATCTGCGACGCCGCGCTCCTTGAGACGATCGTCACGGCGACCGGGGCGAAAGCCCGGGCGCTCCACGATCTTGGCTATGATTTCCCCGGCACAACGACGGATGCGGTCGTCGTCGCCTGTGAACGTGACGCCCCCGGCGCGCATACCTATGCCGGGACGCTGACCGAAGCCGGGAGGCGGGTCCACGCGGCCATCCTCTACGGCGTGCCGGAAGCCCTCGCGCGCCACCAGGGAAAGGTCCGGCGGAGCGGACCGTCGTTCTTCATCTACAGCCGGTACGGCGGCGATCACTGGGTGGAGTGGGTGAAGGAGGGATGCCCCTACTACCCCTGCCACTTCCCCGGCCAGCGGTGCGACTACTGCTACTGCCCCTGCTACCCCTGTGCCGACGAGGAGCTCGGGGAGTGGGTCGAGAGTTCAAACGGCGGCAGGGTCTGGGGGTGTGCCGGCTGTACGCTCCTGCACGTCCCTGCGATCGCGGATTACGTGAAAAGGAATCCCGAGGCCACGCTCGCCGAGCTCAAGCGCCTCCGGGAAAGGTTGTAAGAGGGGATTCACGCTTCGGCAACGCCGAGGGCGGAGAGCATCTCTTCGAGGGGGATGCCGTGGACCTGGGCGGCTTCCCGGATGGTCTCGTTATTTGCGATGGCGCAGCCAAGGCAACCCATGCCGAACCGGAAAAGCACCTGTACCGACTCGGGTTTCTCCCGAAGGAGTTCTGCTATTGTACTGTCCGCAGTTAATGCCATACATCTGATGTTATCCCTGCCGGTATATATACGTTCAAGAGCCAGGGCGGATATCCCCTGATCCGGATGCAGACTTCGGATCGGGATATTCTGCCGCTCCCATCGGGCACGGGCAATCTTTTCGGGCGGCATATCCGCGGCCGACCCATCACTGTTGCAGTCCTACCCCGGGGTCGCGCCCGGCACCATGGCGAGGAGCCATAAGTTTCACTTTCACCCCGCACGCCGAGCCTTAATACCCTCGCGAGGTGAAGTATAGACTGGAGATGTATGCATGAACCTATCCGAGGTAACAGAAAGAATCTCCCGGAAACTTGAAGCAAAAGGTGCACAGCCCGATCGACAGAAGATCGAGTCACGCCTTCGGCGCCTCGTCGAGGAGTTCGGTGTTAACGCCGCCGAGGCCGAACGGACGGTGACGGGCGATCTCGCCCGCGAGTACAAGGTCACCAACATCGGGGGGACCTCCACGGAACTTCGCCCGATCAGCGATATCGTTCCCGGCGAATGGGTGACCATCGAGGGAAAGATCGTTGCCCTGACCCCGGCGCTCTCCCCCTCGATCGCGCAGAGCGGGATTGTTGCCGACTCAAGCGGCGCCATGCGCTTCGTGACCTGGACCCGGGCAAACGCCCCTGCAATGGAGTACGGTCACTGGTACCGGATCGAATCCGCGGTCGTCGATGAGTACAAAGGCGCACCGAACCTGAAGATCCACTCGGGCACCACCATCTCCCGGATGGAGAAGGATGCCCCGCTTCTCCCGTCGATCACGCCGATAGCGGAGCTGAAACCGGGCGTGGGAAGCGTGCGGGCCAAGGTCGTTCAGGACTGGGAGGTCTCCCACGAGCGGATGCTCCAGACGGGGCTCCTCGGCGACGAGACCGGCACCATCAAGTTCGTCACCTGGAACGAGGAGGGGAAGGATAAACTGGATCTCGACGCCGTCTACAATATCTTCTACGCCACGGTAGATGAGTACAACGGCAGGCTCTCCCTCACCCTGAACACCGCGATGTACATCGCGGATGAGGGCGATATCGAGGTCGGGCGGAGCGAGACCGAGATCCAGGGTGCCCTTGTCCACATCGCCCCGGGCTCGGGCCTGATCAAGCGCTGCCCCGTCGAAGGGTGCAACCGGACCCTCTCCCGGCAGAACTACTGCCCGGTGCATGAGATCCAGCCCAACTTCCGCTACGATCTCCGCCTGAAGGCGGTCTTAGACGACGGCATACGTGCAAGAAACGTCCTGGTGCAGCGCGAGCTCGTCGAGAAACTCGCCGGGATCACCCTTGACGAGGCAGTCGGGATCGCGGAGTCAAACCCGATCGGCATGGACGAGATCTTCTATCGCATCAGGAATGCGGTGCTCGGGCGTTACTACACCTGTAGCGGGAGTGAGTTTGGCGGCCGATTGCTTGCCAGTTCCTGCACGCCCGTTGCGTTCAAGCCCGAAGAACTGGCTGCACTCCTGAACCGCGCCGGAGGTGAGTCGGCGTGACGCCTCAGACACAGTTCGAGCGTGAGCCGGCCCGCAGGGTCTTTGCATCCGAGCTCCGGGAGACCCGCTACCAGTTCAAGGACGGCGATGACGAGAAGAGTCCGACCTACGTCATCCTCCCGACCGGTATCCGGAGCAACCGCGTCTTCATCGTCGGAACCCTCACGGAGAAGCTGCGGCAGGGCGACCAGAACATCTTCTACCGCGGGCGGATAGTCGATCCCACAGGCACCTTCTTTGTCATGGCGGGATCCTACCAGCCCGAGGCGATGCAGCAGCTCGCCCGGATCGAACCGCCGGCCTTCGTCGCGGTCGTCGGGAAACCAAGCCTCTATACGACCCCGGACGGCACCTGCCTGGTCTCGGTTCGTGCGGAGTCGATATCGATCGTCGACCGTGAGACCCGCGATCTCTGGGTGCTGGATACCGCCCGCGAGACGCTGGACAGGCTGGATGCGTTCGGGACCACCGACGACTCACGGAAGGCGCAGGAGGAGTACGGGACGCAGCCGGCGATCTACCGTAAGATCGTCTACGACGCCCTCTCGCAGGTGCAGTTGTAGGGCTGCACACCGCTCCTGACATTTTTTAGAGCTAAAATAGAGCGGATCCCGCGCCACCTCAATGGCGGGATGAGATCATGGGCTGCGGGTTCGCCTCATTCATCCCCCGGGCACCTCTCTCCCCGCCGGCGGCCGCACCCGACGATCTGGATTGTTTTCCCGTGCACAAGGGCATCGGCAACTTTCTTCCGCGCCTCGTGGAGGTCGCGCCAGAGGGTCTTTCGAGATATGCCGAGTGCGATCGCGGCCTCTTCCTGTTCGAACCCCGCAAGGTCGACGAGCCGCAGGGCTTCGATCTCCTCGGGGAGGAGGAGGACAACCTCGTCGGGCCACCCACAGAGGGGGCCGAAACAGCGAAACGCTCCTCCATCGCCGATCATCCGGCGAACCCGGGGGCGGCCCCGCCCGCGGTGACCGCGGCCCTCACCGGGTCCTCTCTCGTCCATCTTCAACACTCCTGGAGAAGAGATCCGCGCCGGATGAAGATAGTATCTTCGCTCCGGCATCGGTCGTCACCACCGGCGTCGCGCCCGGCCGGCACCACGGAGAGCCGGTGCAGTGCCCCATCCCTGCGCCACCGGTGCTCCGGGTGGAACGCACCGGCCCCGCCGCCCGCCCGTCATCGGGCCGCGGCCGGCAGGACCGGTTCCGTCAAATCCTGGCATGTTCACCTCAGTTACTACACATACGAGTAAAAATATATTATACTGGTTGATAGGGCAACAACTCTCCTGTGGGGTGTAATCCGAGATCTGCCGGCGATCGTCCGGCAGCAGGTCAGGAAAAGAGGGATTGAGGGTATGCCGCTCCCTATCGAGGAAACGACCTCCGGGGCGCGATCAACCCCGTTTCCGGATGAGGAGGGCCGCCCCGGCCAGGGCCGCGAGCCCGGCGAGCCCCGGGAGAGATTGACCGGCCTGCTGCACGGTGGTTGCCGGGGCTGCAGGCGTGGAGGTCGGGGTCTCCGAGCCGGCGGGGGTTGCCGTCACGGTGTCCTCCGGGGTATCGGCCGGCACGGCAAAGACCGCGACCAGGGTGAAGTGCGATATCGTTGCGGTGACCGTGCGGATCGAGGCGTGGATCGTCGTCGCAAGGGGTTCCCAGACGTCGGCCGTGCTGTTATACCACCGGACGACGAACTGCCCGGCTTGTTCCCACTCCTCCGGTGTGAGGGCAAACGAGACCTCGATCGCGGGGTCGAAGGTCGCGCCGTCGGGACCGCACCGGACTGCCCGGGTGGCGTCGCCCGGTGAGGCGGTCTCGACGCTCACCGTATCGAGCGGTCTCTCGAAGCGGTCCTGTGCCAGAACTCCCTCTGCGATGGTAAGGCGGGCGTCTCCACCGGCGGCGGCGATGACCGCTGCGTGTTGGACCGCGCCCCGGGCATCGGTGTCGAGAGTGCCGCTCCCGGTGTACTCTGTCGCCGGTGCTGCAGGAGGTGTGAATGAACCGCCGCTCGAGCTTCCACTACCCGATGACCCGGGGGGGGTGCCGTCTGAGGACTCGCTGTCAGGCGTATCTCCCTTCGTCACCGCGAGAGCAAGGTCGGTCGAGGTGCCGGGGGTGTAGGTCGCCGTCCCGGCGGAGATCCCGTCGACGAAGAACGTGATCGCCCTCCCGAGATCGGTGTCCTCTCCGTTGACGAGCAGGCGCTTATCAAACGTGGAATCTCCGCCAAAGGTTCCGGCTGTCTTGAGCGTGAGCGACCCGCAGTCGCGGTCGCCGATCCGGGCGGTGATGGTGGTCCCGGCCGGCGCCGGGTTTTCGTCGATCGTGACCGTGCCCGAGAACTCCGCGGGGAGGGCGGGGATGGCGGACGTTGCCCCGATGAGGGCGAAGAGAAGTACAAGGATCCAGAGTGTGTGTCTCATCAGTATCATGCTCCTATGGCATAGAGGGTGCCCGGCCCGGTCATGGAGAGCCAGTAACCCCTGCCGGGGTAGACGGATCGCGTGTCGGTGTTTGCGCCGCTCCCGCCGTTGACGATCCCGGTCTCGAAGGCCTGGGTCCTGGCATCAAACCCGATCAGGGTCGTCCAACGACCTTTGACCGAGTAGAGGGTGTCTCGCGCCGTCGCCGGGGTGTTGCCGGTGGTCCCGATAGCGTTCCAGCCGGCAACGAGGGTGCGCTCCGCGGGCGGGAGGAGGGGGTCGGTCGAGAAGTTCAGGGGGACTGCCGTGGGGCCGGCCGAGTAGATCCAGAACCCTTCGAGGGGGGCGAGGCGATCCTGCTCATCGAGTGCCGTCCAGTCCCCTGCCGCGGTATCATAGCGGAGGATCGAGCGGCCGCCGGTCTCGACGCCGGCAAATATCGCCGCGGTGTCGTTCTCCGCCGCGAGCGGCCGGGGGATTGATATGAAGTTCCAGCCCGGGAAGAGGGTGAGGTTGTCGGGGGAGGGCGGGGGCGGGCTATCTCCGGCCGGAGTGAGGGGGAG
>MPOY01000380.1 GCA_001896715.1 Methanoculleus sp. EBM-46 | reverse complement strand
TTGACTGTCCTTGCAGAAAACAGAGACGTTTTGCTTACTGCTGAAATTGCATGCTGGTTGCACATGATAGGGAAATACACAAAAGAATTCATAGAAGGAGACCATACGAAGTCAATACAGTTACCAAAGGGCCTATCACAAAACCTCTTAACAATTTTAAAAGAAGATTTGCTTCAAAAAACTATCAGGAAATTACCAATAAAGGATTTGCAAATGCCTCTGGTAGTAGAAGAGTTTGTCTCGAAACATGAACTGGGAAACAATGTTATAAAGGATGACCGAAACGCATTCAACAAACTGCTAAATGATGCTCATGGGCGAGGCTCTGGTACAGAAAAAGGTGTCCTGAAGAATGATGCCTACTCAAATCAAAACAATTCAAGCATACACATATCAACCGCTTTCGGATATGAAGCGAATCCCACAGACGCTGATTTGATAGATCAGAATTCCAAGGAACTATACACTCTTATAGAAAATGTCCTAATCGAGATGCTGCAAATTCTAGAAATTAGCAATGCGGACAATCTTGAAAGATTAAGTAAGCTCAGGACAGAGCTGATAACTGCCTTAAATCAACACTTCGCCAAGGCAATAGGCGATACAAGAAGACCTATAAATGACGTTACTCTTTGGGACCAGACAATATCTTCGGTAGCTTTTTTCAAAGCAGAGCTTGCAGAATCCTTGATCAATGGATATAAAGACCCTTTCGATAAAGACAACAAATACACTTTCAGGTACCTTCACGTGACTTTTGACGGTGAAAGCTATGTGGCAAAAGGAACTGGTATTGGCGACACAATAACTCGAAGAAAGCTTATCGACGAAGCATTTGATTCAGCAAAATTATTAATCGAGGTGGAGTATCCTCTCGGTTTAGAAATATACAGAGACACAAACGGGATAACTTTCTTAATTCCAGAGCTAAGTGAAAAACTGACGATTGATGACTTAGTTGTGAAGAAAGGGGTCAGTCTAAAGCAGACAATCTCAGAAAAGATCACTGTTTCAACTAACTGGGAAGTCACTCCGTTCTTCCATATCAGCGAAAGACCTTCAAGAAGTCTCCATAATTTGGGCTCTATGATATCAAAAAGGCCTGATGGCAATATTCCTTATCTGAAACTCAAAGAACTCTGGACCGAAAAAG
>MPOY01000138.1 GCA_001896715.1 Methanoculleus sp. EBM-46 | reverse complement strand
TGTGGTAGGGCACCTGCACGAAGTTCTGGTTCCCCCGCCGGCCGCCTGACCGCGGGAGAACGCCATGACGAAGGGCAACCGTTATCAGCGCAAAGATAGACCCCTCAAAGAGGTCGTATCCATGAACCGCAGCATGATCCCCCTGTTTGCACCGGTAGCACTCATCGTGGCCTGTGTCGTTGCATGCGGCTGTGCAGCAGCTGATGATCAGCCTGCAGCCGTCAATACAACCGTCCCTATAGAACACGGATGGAACCAGGCGACAGTGGCAATTCTTGAACAATACGTGCTTACCAGGGCCAACCAGGAAACATACGATATGTTCAACGGTTCGACGGTATCTCCGGATCCTGCAATCCTGCTCGATTCCAACAAAAGCCCCCTGTATTACCGGTATTACGTTCAGAAGAACGGCAAGACCGTTTACGCGGTCCAGGTGAGCGCGAACAAACTGCTCGGCACAACGGTGACTGCGATCGGCGATTTCGGTTACATAGGGCGAGATGGATCGATGACCGCGAACGAAAGCGATTCGCATGGCGCAGAAGCCGGGTTTGTCCGCGGTACTCCGGTCCCCTCGTATACCGATGAGTATACTCGATTGATGCTCGATTCCTGGGAAGTCGGGGACACCTATGCCCGGAATGTTGTGCGAGACGCAGAAAATGCCGGAATCGATCTCTCAACGCCGCTCTCCGATGAGGAACGGGAGGTCGTCGGAGAGATCCTTCGAGAACAGATCGGGCAACGAGAACAGAGAATACAAGAGGTCGAAAAGAACTATCGGGTGAGCCTCTAACAGCCGGGTTGCACACCCATCTCCCAATCTTCGCGTTCTCTGCGCGAGTTCACGGCGGACCACCCCCCTCCCTCCTCGCCAGGTGCTCCCGCATCTCCGCGAGGTGCCGGTCCAGACGCCGCCGGAACTCACGGGGATCGATTGCGTGCGCTTCATGGCCCGACAACACCAGGATCCGGTCGGCCTGTGCGATCAGGATATCGAGCGACGAGGCCGCAAAGAGGAGCGCCGTCTCGCCGAGCGCCTCGCGCCGGGTCGCAAGCAGGGTCGCAAGCGGCATCACCCCGTCGCCCTGGAGGCAGCCCGGAACCAGCAGGTTCGTCGCGGAACGGTCCTCGTCGAGGATGAGGAGCGGCACGGCGGCAAAGAGCGCGGTCCGGATCTCGTGCGCCATGACGAGCGACCCGCTCCCCTGGCCGGTTGCCGCCTCCGGATTGCCCGAAAGCCCGGGCGGGAGGCGGGAGAAGAAGAGGCTGACGTCGGCCCCCGCAAGGTAGCGCTCGCCCGCCTCCGCCCGGGCGATCCCGTTCACACTGACCAATCCCTCCCGCCCGTCCCCGGCGGCGTGGTCGTCCTCTCCCGCGATGAGCGCGTGGAGGAAGGTGCTCTTCCCCTCGGCGTTCGAGCCTGCGACCGCGAAGACCTCCCGCCGCCGGACCCCAAGCCCCGTCACGGTCCGGCCGCTCCCG
The DNA here is from genome assembly GCA_001896715.1 of Methanoculleus sp. EBM-46. Taxonomy (GTDB): domain Archaea; phylum Halobacteriota; class Methanomicrobia; order Methanomicrobiales; family Methanoculleaceae; genus Methanoculleus. The sequence continues at coordinate 7,252 of MPOY01000138.1, read as the reverse complement.
GCAAGTTCCACCTCGACCGGGTCGAGCTCCCGCGGGCACGAAAAGGGGATGTGCACGCCCTCCTTCGGCCCCGCTATCCGGTGGTGGCACCGGAGGTCGGTGAACCTGCGGGCCGGGCGCGTGCCGTCTGCGACGAACGCGACGAGCCCCATCCCCGGGAGAGCGCGCCGGAGTTCTTTCTGGTCGACGGAGAGATCCCGCGCCGCGGCAAGGTCACGGCCCGGCACCCGGTGCACGACGCGGTCGAGAGCATCGAGGAGCGCTGCAAAGCATTCTGCGACACCCTTAACCGCGCCCGGTGTCGGCGGGCCGGGGTAAGGGAGAGCGCCCCTGACGACCAGGCGGAGGCCGTCGCCATCGATACGGTTCCCGGCATTCGGCCACCAGAGATCGGTCCCGATGGCGCTCCCTGACGCGATCAGCGTGACCGGTTCAACGTTCGGGAGAGAGTGGCGGGGGTGCTCCGTCCCGGCGCCGGCGATCGGGCCGAGGTCCCGCTCGACGGGAACCGCCGCCTTGATCGCCTCGATGAGGATCCCGGCAGCCCCGTCGGCACCCCGGCCGGATGCCCCGGCCGGCGCCGGGAGGAAGACCGGGAGGCTGAACCGGAGCGCCGTCCCAGCGAGCGACCGGACGGCGTAGGTGTTGACGAGGTTCCGCACCGCCCCCCGGTCGATGCGTGCCCGACCGTCCTCAAGCCCCGCGATGATCCGGTGAACCTGCTCCTGCCAGGAGCCCTCCGTCCCGCTCATTACCTCTCGTCAGGAGATAGTATCCCGAACCACAAGGCTCTTTGTACACCCTCCCCGCCGCGTGCTTAAATAGCCGCGCAGACCACCAATTGTATAATGGAATTGACCGTCCTTGCGAGCGGAAGCAAGGGAAACTGCGCCTATATCCGTGGGGAGCATGGTGCGCTGCTCATCGACGCGGGGCTCTCCGCACGCGAGACCCTCCGCCGCATCGCAAACGCCGGCGCCGACGCATCGCTCATCGAGGCGATCCTCGTCACCCACGAACACATCGATCACGTCAGGGGGGTCGACGTCCTCGCGCGGAAGCTTCACGTTCCGGTTTACGCGACCGGCGGCACGCTTGAGGCGTTCTCGGAGAAATACGGGCCGACGTCGGCAGATGTCCGGCGATGCCGGCGCGGCGAGGCGTTCGCCGTCGGCGACTTCTCGGTCGAACCCTTCGCCGCTTCCCACGATGCCCGCGACCCCTGCGGGTTCTGTGTCGCCGAGGGCGACCTCCGCATCGGGTGCTGCACCGACACCGGCACCATCACCCCCACCATATTCGACCGCCTCGCCTCCTGCGACGCCGTCCTCCTCGAGAGCAACCACTGCTCGAAGATGCTCGATGACGGCCCCTACCCCGCGTACCTCAAGAGTCGTATACGGTCGAAACGCGGGCACCTCTCGAACTCCGACGCCGCCCGCTGCCTCCAGGGGCTTGCCGGCCGGATCCAGATGGCGGTGCTCGCCCACGTCAGCGAGATCAACAACACGCCCGAGAAGGTGCTCTCATCCGCACTCGAGGGGCTCGGGTTCTACTCCGACCAGATTGCCGTCACCGTGGCGCCCCAGGATCCCGGCCCGGTGCATCCCGAGACCTGCGGTTTCCGGCTCTGACCGCGCGCCCTCACACCTTCCAGAACGTGCAGACCATGCCGATCACGGCGCCCCCGGCGTCGACGATCGCATCGCCCAGGAGGTGGACCGGGAACTGTGACCCGTCGGTCCTCACGATCGCCGCACCCTGCGCGCACTCCACGGATCTCGCCTCGCCGAGCACCTCCACGGTGAGGGCTTCCCGGGCATCGCCGACAAGAACATCCCATACCGTGCGGCCGGCCAGCTTGCTTCCGGCGTAGCCGGTCAGGCGTTCGGCCGTCCCATCGACGATGACGATTATACCGTCCGCATCCGTCGTGATCCTCCCCGCGTCGGGTTCGGCCGTTCCCGGGGCGCCCTGCCCGATCGATGAGTCCAGCCAGTCGGTTGCGGCCCGGCGTTCCGTCACCTCGATGCAGTAGAGGAGGTGCTCAAGCCGCTGGTTTGCGCGTTCGAGCTCCACGGTCCGCTCCGCTATCAGGTCTTCCAGGTGCTCGCGGTGGCGGTGCAGTTCCTCTTCCGCCTCTTTCCGGTCCGTGATCTCCCTGATGACGGCAAGGAGATGCAGCTCGCGCAGCGGCATGATCCGGGTCTCGTAGTGCCGGACTTTTCCGGCTCCCGCACAGGAGAACTCCATGGGCGCTGCCGGCATGTTTGTCCGGGCGGCCTCCTGCATCGCCTTCCCGAGGATCACCCCGACCTCGGCGGGGAGCAGCTCCTGCAGACGCCGGCCGAGCAGCGCCCGGGAGACGAGAGGCACCTCCGCAAGCCTCCCGGCCCGTGAGTCCAGGATCGTGCCGTCGGCGTTCAGGCGGAGGAAGAGGTCGGGGAACGCCTCGATCACCGCCGTCAGTTCGGATGTGGCCTGCCGGAGGTGTTCCTCGACCAGGACCTGCTCGGTGACGTCGCGGATGACGAGCAGGGCGCACCCGGCAGGGAGCGGCGCATGCCGGAACTCGATATCCCGCACCTTTCCGCTCCGGCAGACCACGCTCGCGACAAGGATGCTCTGGTCGCCCCGGAGAAGCCTCTGCATCGTATCCTGCACGTTCCGGCGGTATGCGGGATTGGGGTGGGCACGCTCGAACCAGGCCTCCAGGGTCGGGAAATCCCCCGGGAAGTACCCGGTGATCCGGGTAAACGCCGGGTTCAGGTACCGGCATCTCCCTTCACCATCTATCAGAACAAGACCATCCGGCAGTTCGCGGAAGATCGAGAGGCCGACGCTCTCTCCCGGGTGCAACGTCTGGCAGGCCTCCCGTGCGCCGTCGGCATCCGGTCCTCCCCGGCCGGTGCCCGAACCCGTATCGTTTCCCGTCATGGTAACCAACCCTCCCCGGCACATCCGTATATCCCGGCCGGCAAACGCTCCCTGCAGAGGGATTTGCCTGTTACTCTTGATAAATTCATCGTTGTACCTTTCCCTTTTATCGTTGCGATCAGGTTTTTTCTGAGGGTATCCCGGGATTATCGCTCTGCAGCCCAAAGGCGGCTCGGGCCTCCCCGATCTTCAGGGCGAGCATGCAGTACTGGTCGACGCTTGCAAAGAAAGCGGATCGTGCCCGCTTCGTCCGATCTTCGTCGCCTTCGACGAAATCACGGAGGATGTACTCGAGCGCCATAACGTAGTGCCCCTGCCCAGAAGAGGCCTTCTTCACCTCCGGAAAGCAGAGTTGCGCCTCGGCTTTTCGGTTGCACATCACCTCGAGGGCGGCATCGAGCAGCAGGAGCAGGCGCTGGGGAAACTGCTTCAGGATCGCGAGCTTCCGGAAGTTGGCGTAGGACCCCGGCTGCGACCCGAGTATCGCGAGTTTCAGCCCGAAGTAGATCGGTTCATGGTCTTCCGGGTACTGCTGCATCATCTGCTTGACGATGGCGGCCGCACCGCTCCCGTTGCGCTGCTCGATGCTGGTGTTGAACGCCTCGACCAGGAAATACTTGTTGTCCGAGAACCGTTCCGTTGCGAGATCGAGGAGATGCCGGCGACGCTCGATATCCCCCTCGTGCTTTGCCCGCACGATCCCGATGTGGTAGAACTCGGGTTCGCCAGGGAACCAGGTGAACGCCAGGTCCAGCATGAACCAGAAGATCCGGTTCAGGCGGGCGTCTTTGCGGTCGAAGACCCCGAGCCGGTCGAGCGGCGCACACGACCGCGCAAGGTTCAGCATCTCCTCGCGGGCGTGGAGTTCCCGGTCGTTGGGGCGAAGGCCCTGTTCTCTGGCGGTCCCCTGCGAGAGGACGTAGTGACAGTAGGCGATCGCGGCGTTGACCCGGCCGTCGTAGTTACGATAACGCATCAGGTAATCGATCGCCATGACGTAATTGCCGGTATCGATCAGTTTGAGCGCCACCACCACGTCGAGGGTTGCCCGCCCTCTCCTCCGCCGCTTGTTCCCCATAGCGTGCCGCAGGGTCTTCTCGAGGAACTCCACCGTCGGGGCCTCGCGCGTCACATTGAGGAGCGTGAAGGTGATCCCGTCGATGAAGTCGTCATACGACCGGTCATCCAGATCGGGAAACGTCCGGTCGAGGGTGGCGGCAACGTGCCCGAAGAAGACCGGCAGGTTTCCTTCTATCTGGACGGTGTTCTTCTCGACGTAGTCGTTCATGGTAGCCTGGAGCTGCTCAAGTCTCCTGTTCCGGAGCGCCTCGGGCTGCCACACGTCTTCCATACCCTACAGGTGGAGATCCGGGAAGATATTTGTTCCTATATTTTTTCTGGCGCTCCAGGGCCTCCGGGCGAATTGCCGGCAAGCCTTATCCCGGCCGGCCTCGAACCTTTCCGCGAGGATGGTGGTCGCGTGGGCTACATAGAAGAACTGAAGCGGGTGGGAAGGGATGCAAATCCATTCTTTACGCTGATGGGGATAGAATTGGGCGAATACGGCGACGGGCGCGCGAGTCTCACGATGGAGGTCCGGCCGGATATGCTGAACGGCGCCGGGTGGCTCCAGGGCGGGATCTACGTGGCGCTTGCAGACGAGGCGATTGCACTTGCGCTCTGCACGCTTCTTGCCGATGACGAGAAGATCGCCACGATCGACGAGCACACCAGTTTCATAAAAGGCGTCAACGCGGGGACGATCGCCGCCACGGGGAGAGTCATCCGCAAAGGCCGCCGGGTTGCGTTTGCCGACGGCGAGGTCAGGGATGCGGCGGACGGCGCGCTCCTCTCCCGGACGTCGACATCGTTTGCGGTCATCGGGAGATAGCGCCGCGGTGTGCAGAGAGATCGGCCGTCGCACCGGCAGGGATTCTCCCGGGGGAGTGCCGGAACAATACATTCTCAATGCCAGAGATCCCATACATGACTGAGAGACCCTGGAAGAACCGGAGGGGAACGAGAGTTTGAAGTATATCGTTGTAACCGGCGGCGTCATGAGCGGACTCGGGAAAGGCATCACCACCGCATCCATCGGCCGCCTCTTAAAAAATCGCGGCTATGAGGTGACGGCGGTCAAGATCGACCCGTACCTCAACATCGATGCCGGCACCATGAACCCCGCCCAGCATGGGGAGGTCTTCGTCCTCTCCGACGGCGGAGAGGTCGATCTCGATCTCGGCAACTACGAGCGATTCCTGGATATCAACTTAAAATCGCTCCATAACATAACGACCGGGAAGGTATACCGAAACGTCATCGAGAGAGAACGGCACGGCGACTTCCTCGGCGCGACCGTCCAGATCATACCCCACATCACCGACGAGATCCGGCACTGCATCGATCGAGCGGCGGCGGAGGAGATCAACGGCGGCAGGGTTGCGGAGATCTGCCTCGTGGAGGTCGGCGGCACGGTCGGGGATATCGAGAGCATGCCGTTTCTTGAGGCCGTCCGCCAGATGCACGGGGAACTTGCGCCGCAGGATATGCTCCTCGTCCACGTCACCCTGGTCCCGGTGGATACCATGGGCGACCACAAGACCAAACCCACGCAGCACTCGGTCAAGGCGCTCCGCGAACTCGGGTTGCAGCCCGACATCATCGTAGGGAGGAGCAGCGAGGTGATCAGCCCGCAGACGAAGAAGAAGATATCCGCCTTCACCGACGTCCCGGTCAAGGCCGTCGTATCCGCAAAGGATGTCCCCGACATCTACCAGATACCGGTGGAGCTCGAGAAGGAGGGGCTTGCGGATGTCGTCTGCAGTTACCTCGCCCTTGAGAACCGCGAACCGGACCCCGCGTGGTACCGCCTGGTCTCGCAGGAGTACACGAACCGGGCGACGGTCGCCATCGTGAGCAAGTACGGTATCGAGGATGTCTACATATCCATCAAGGAGTCGCTCAAGCACGCGGGAAGAGCGCTCTCCACCGAGGTGAACATACGCTGGCTGGATGCGGAGACGCTCGATCTTCGCGATCTCGCCGACGTCGACGGCATCCTGATACCGGGCGGGTTCGGGCAGCGCGGGATCGAGGGGAAGCTACGGGCGATCCGGTATGCCCGCGAGAACAAGAAACCCTTCCTCGGCCTCTGCCTCGGGTTCCAGCTCGCGGTGATCGAGTACGCGCGCCACGTCCTCGGCATCCCCGACGCCACGAGCGAGGAGATGGGGCCGGGAACGCACGTCATCGCTCTCCTCCCCGAGCAGGAAGAGATCTTTAACCTCGGCGGCACGATGCGCCTTGGGAACTGCACCGTCACCCTCAGGGAGGACACGATGGCGGCCCGCCTCTACGGGAAGACAGAGATCGTGGAGCGGCACCGCCACCGTTACGAGGTGAACCCGGCGTTCATCGGCGACCTCGAAGATGCCGGGCTCGTCTTCTCGGGCGCGTGCAGGGACCGGATGGAGGTCTGCGAACTCCCGGACCATCCCTTCTACCTTGCGACCCAGTTCCACCCGGAGTTCAGGTCGAGCCCGACAAACCCCTCCCCGCCCTACATCGGGTTTGTGGAGGCATGTAAGAAGAGCAGGTCCGCTACCGGGATCAGGTGAAAACAGTATGGTAGACATCGAGAAGTTTATCGATCAGGCAGTCCGGCAGATACGTGATGCTGCCGGCGAGGATAAGGTCGTGATGGCGCTCTCCGGCGGCGTGGACTCGTCGGTCTGTGCGGCGCTCGCCGCCCGCGCGATAGGCGATCGGCTCGTCCCGATATACGTCGATACCGGCCTCATGCGCAAAGGTGAGACGGAGCGGATCCGCTCCCTCTTTGCCGATACAAACCTCCGCACCGTGGATGCCGCGGACGAGTTCTTCGCGGCGCTCGCAGGCATCACCGACCCAGAAGAGAAGCGCAAGGCCATCGGCGAGCGGTTCATCCGGATATTCGAGCGGGAGGCAAAGCGGACCGGAGCAACGCTCCTCCTCCAGGGGACGATCTACCCCGACCGCATCGAGAGCGAGGGGGGCATCAAGAGCCACCACAACGTCGGCGGGATGCCCCTCAACATAGCATTCAAAGGCGTCATCGAGCCGCTTGCGGACCTCTACAAGGACGATGTCCGCGAGGTCGCCGGCGGTCTATCGCTCCCGGCGGAGATCCAGCGCCGGATGCCCTTCCCGGGCCCGGGGCTTGCCGTCCGGGTGCTCGGCGAGGTGACGCGGGAGAAGATTGCGGTCGTCCGGGAGGCAAACGCCATCGTCGAGGAGTGCCTGGTGGAGGAGTTCCACCCCTGGCAGTGTTTTGCCG
>MPOY01000487.1 GCA_001896715.1 Methanoculleus sp. EBM-46 | reverse complement strand
TGAGTGGATATTTCTCCATGGGTGCCATACAACTGAACAGTCTGGAATCTTTAAAAGTTTGCCAAACTGGGCGATGAACGGGGTTCATCTGGTGTGCGGATACACTACTGTTGGCTGGGACACAGACGATGGAGCAACTCTTGCTACCTATCTCCTGGAGGGGCAAACAGTCAAAGATGCGTGGTTCCGCGCGATTGATAAAACTCATGATGGCAATTTTACATTAAGAGTGATCGGTGAGAATGAGGCCTGCGGAAATGATCATATCTGGGGCAGTGGCTCGGTAATTCCGGATCAGCCTATCGATGCAGCATACTACGAGTGGATTTACTACTGCCGCAATGATTAAGAGGGAAAAATGAAGAAAATAAACATAATAACAGGATTTGCAGTCTTAATACTGGGAATCGCCATTGTAGGCGTTGTGTTAGATCATCACCAGCAGACAACAGAAAGAGTTAATGGCAGCTGTATTCCATTTCTTCCGAAAATAGCTGGGTCATCGGGGTCTTATGTTTTTGCCGCAACATTTCCGGTCGTGAACGATTCGTATCCGATATACCAGACCGTTACTCCCGGAACCGCATCCGAAGAAGTCCGACGTCTCGGGGATCTGTTTGGTCTATCCGGGGAGATGAAGTCTATGCCGTCAGGCAATGAAGTTCGGTTTGTTGATAGTTCAAAAGATTCTGTAGCGGAATTACAGTACTATACAAATTCTGGGGCATATCGTTATGAGATCCCAGAGAAGGTATACCCCTATTCGACCGACCGACAGCCGATCCTCCCCTCGGACGAAGAAGCCCGTGTGATTGCGACGAAGTATCTACTGGAGCGAGATCTTCTTCCTGATGACGTGTATTTCAGCGATGTGAGTATCGGAGCCCAATCTGGAAGCAAAACCCTGCCCACTTATACGTTGTATAACCTTACGAAAAATGTGGGATTCGTGCAGGATCTTCAGGGTGTTCGCGTGTACAATGCAGGTATTACCGTTACGATCGGAGAAAGCGGTGAAGTGGTGAGTGCCGGAAGTTCGTTGCGGGAACTGAACCCCGAACCTGTCCGATATGTCAAGATTGTGGCGCCGGAAGAGGCGTACCAGCGGCTTATCTCCGGCGACGTCGTAATGAGACTACTCCCTGATGGTTACGATGAGGTTGTGGTCAGCGACATCTCGCTCGGCTACTGGATGGAGATCAAAACGGAGTCGCAGAAGTATGTGCTCCCCGTGTACGTGTTCTCGTGTGCGACCCCGTCCGGGGCGCACAGGCAATATGTCTCGGCGGTTGATTCATCTGAGATGCAGTATCTTACCTGACGCAACCCCTTTACCGGTTCCACCCCGGATACGGCTGCTTCCCTGATATCGCAAGCACGGACCCCGCCCCCGGGGTGGCGGTGCCGGCAGAAGCGTATGGGGAGCCTGTCGGCGAAGGCGCGGGCGGGGTGGGGGTGCTGGCGAGAGGTAAGGTGGTTGGAGTGTGGGAGACAGGGGAGGGGGAACAAGTTCCCCCTCCCCGTCAGCCCCACCCCCCGTGGCGATATCCCCACGGTCCAGCACATGGGGAGATCCTGGAGAAAAACCGGGCACAGTGGCCCACCGGCTCCACCCCGGGCACGGCTGCTCCCCTGATATCGCAAGCACTGACCCCGCCCCCCTCTGGGGTGGGGGCGGAACGCCGGCGAGAAGTGTATGGATATCCCTCTATGGAGGTGTAAGCAGGGCCGGAACGCCGGAAAGAAGCGCTGCGCAGGCGATGGAACGAAGGCCGGATGGGGAATCTCACATTACACCTGCGCCACCTGCTCCTGTACCCGGAGGGCATCGATGACATCCTGCATATCCGGCACCGTCGCCGCCGGGTAAGCCTTCGCGAAGACGACGCGCCGGGATTCATCGACGACGATATTGG
>MPOY01000493.1 GCA_001896715.1 Methanoculleus sp. EBM-46 | reverse complement strand
CGAACAAGTAACCGAACAAGTAACCGAACAAGTAACCGAACAAGTAACCGAACAAGTAACCGAACAAGTAACCGAACAAGTAACCGAACAAGTAGCGCGCCTTCTGGCCTGTTTGGAGGAGAGGCCGTTGGGGACGAAAGAGGCAATGCGATGCCTGGGACTCAGTCACCGGCCCACATATCTGTACGAGTACCTGAAACCGGCGATTGGGGCGGGTTTTGTCCAGATGACGCAGCCGGCTTCACCGAAAAGCCCTACACAGAAGTACTGCCTGACAGAGAAGGGAAGGAGATATCGGGAAAGAGGAGGATGATACTCCGGGCGGGAAGGGCTGCGGTGCTTGCCAATTCCAGACCCACCCCGGCCGGCAATCTTCACCCCCCACCCATCACCCTCACAATCACCGCTACCATCCCGCCGACGATCCCGGCCGGCAATCTTCACCCCCCACCCATCACCCGTAACAGCACCGCCACCACCCCGCCCACGACCCCGCCCGCCCCGGCGCTGATCGTGGAAATCCTCCTCTCCTCCCCCGCTTTCTCGGCCCGCCACCCCTCGAGCGCCCGGAGCCGGCTCTCAAAATCCTCGCCCTGTGCCTCCATTCTCTGCAGCATCTTGCAGATCCACTTCACGTCCGGTTCCGTCTCGTAAGACCGGGCTCCCGGGTGATCTTCTCTTCGGTCATCAAGGTAGCCCTCCCGGTGGATGATAGAACGGCGTAAAACGCCCAAATGTAAGGGATATCGAAGAACTCTCGACAGAAAAGGCGTTTCCCATGCCACTCGCCCCCTTCCCTCCGTTCTGGCGACCATCAACCCTGAGAAGGGAACTACAGTGGCCTCTTGAGCGCGAACGAAAGAGCTTCCGTAAACTGACGTGCGATAGACCTGTTTTCCAGCCACCAATATAGAATAACTACTTTTATGTCTCTCCTGGCTAACAGACTTACCTAACCCATGATCCCGAACGAGGACCCCTCCACCCTGCTCCCCTTCTGCGACCAGCACCCACCTGTGGAGATTGTAGCCGAACCGGACTATCCGGGACAGTACCCATACACATCCCTTGAGGAGTTCCTGTCACTGCACGAGGGGAGGTACCTCGACTTCAAAGAGACGGTATCGGAGTCGTTCTTCAAACTGCTCTCCGCCTTCTCGAATACCGAGGGTGGATTCGTCGTGCTCGGGGTCAATGACAAGACCCGCAGAGTGACAGGCTTTGACTGCAGGGGAGAGAGACTGTCCGAACTCGTAAACAGGATCAGCGACGGGCTCGGCATACACCCGGTCATCGACGAGATACCCGCGGACGACAGGACGATCCTTATCATCACAGTGAACCCCCAGAGAAAGCCGATCTCCTACAAGGGGGTGTATTACACCCGGGTCGGCGACACCGTCCGGGAGATTGATCCCGACGGACTCAGGAGAAAGTTTCTGGAAGATTCCAGCTGGGAGGATCTCGTGGGCGCCTGCACCCTCGACGATATTGACGACGAAACCATACGGAACTTCATGGACCTGATCAGGGGCAGTGCTGCGGGAAGCGGCATACCCGACATAAAAGACAAGGAATCTATTCTCAGACGCCTTGGCCTGATCACCCCGGATGGAAACATCATCCATGCCGCGTGCATTCTCTTTGGAAAGAACCCTCAATCCTGTTTCAGAAATGCGGGGCTCAAGATCACCCGAATAAATGACGAGACTGTACTGATAAACCCGAAAGAGCTCACCGGAAATCTCTTCCAACTACTGGATCGGGCAGATGAGTACCTTCTTACATCGCAGACGGTCGTCTACGATCCATCCGGCAACGCACTCATCGACTCTTTCAGGAGAAAAGAGATCACCGAGTATCCGAAGGCCGCACTCCGAGAGGCGCTTCTGAATATGCTCATCCATCGGGACTATTTCAACAGCAGAACCCCGAGTATCATACGGATGTATGACGACCATATTCAGTTCCTGAACCCCGCTTGCTTCCCTACAGATGTTACACTTGAAAAGATCCTCTCGCAGCACTACCCCTACCATAGAAATCCGAAGATCGCGGATATCTTTGCAAAAGCAGGATATGTGGAAAAGTTTGGTACCGGCCTAGAGAGGATCCGGGCTGAACTAACTCGTGCGGGGAATCCAGCTCCGGAAGTTGACTACTCATCCCTCGGGTTCAGCCTCGTTCTCCGGAAAGATCCGTATACCAGAGAGCCGCTCGACTCCCTCGGATTGAATGAACGGCAGATTGCCGCTGTACACCATCTGAAGAGTGGAGGTTCCATCTCAAACCAGGAGTACCGACGTCTCTACAATGTTGGGAAATCTACCGCAACGCGAGATCTTACGGCAATGGTGCGAAGCGGCATTCTTCGCAAAGAAGGAACTGCCGGAGCAGGCGTGCGTTACTCTCTGGCATATACAACGTGAGCGGAATTGAGCGGGGTCGTCATGGGACCAGGGGAGTCTTTTATTGGTTCATAATTGGCCCATAATTGGCTCATCGGCGCCCACAGATCATACCTTAAAGCCGATTCTACGGGCCAGATCTGCAAAACAACCGAATACAGGCACTTTTTAATTGGCTCACACCCGTTACCGATCCCCGGCCTTCTCGGCCCGCCACCCCTCGAGCGCCCGGAGCCGGCACTCGAACGCCGCGTTCTCGGCCTCCATCCTCTGGAGCGCCCGGCATATCCACTTCACGTCCCGGTTCGTCTCGTAGATGAGCTCCCGGGCGGTCTTCTCGCCGGCCATCCTCATAACCCTGTGGATGATAGGTCGCCCGACCCAAAAAGTCTGACCGTAAGGGTTATATTGACGAATCGGAGTCCGATCCGGGCTTTTTGATAAAGTCAGGCTCATATCCTCCCGCGTCCACCCTATATGTGTCTGTCATATTCCCGGGAAGATGCAGGCAGGAGTACAACCCATGGCAGACTTTGTGGAAAAGACCGTAAACAAATCGGCGCTTCGGGAACTCACGACCCCGTTCGCCAGCGTAACGGCGTTTGACAACCTCATCGAGATCGTCATCGACGACAATCCCTTCGAGTGCACCGGCTATACCGGCCGCGACGGTATCGAGGTCGCGCCGGTCATCCGGAACCGCGAGCACTACACCGGCAAGGTGGACTTCATCAACGAGGCGACCGGCAAACGCCTCGGGGTCGTCTCGTTCCAGGCACCCTCGATCGCCGCACTCAACGCGAGCGCTACGGCGATCATGGCAAATGCGGCCCTCGCGACCGCGATGGGCGGTGTTGCCGAGCGAAACCTCGCCGGCGACTCCTACTACTGTCAGCTCAAGTGCCACGACCCGTCAGGCGACGACTACTACGTCACCTTCACCCGAAAGACCGTCCGGATATCGTCCTACCAGGACGACGCCATCCGCACCGCCATCGAGGCCTGGGCCGATCTCGTCCCGGCCCTGATGTGAGAGAGGTCCTTTCACCTCTCTTTCCCAATGCTGGTATGAAAAAGGATCTCTTTCATGCTCATCTATGAGCCGCCGGCTCATGGCGCGCTGTGTTGCATAACTATCCTGGCGGTTGCCCTCCCCCACCTCCCGTCAGGCCGCCAGAGCGATCAACATGTTGTAACAGTTCTCTTTCATCCGTAATTCGCGAAACATCCCTTCCCGAGACGTTGCTCGCACTCCTTCCCCAAAGCCCCGTTTGAAGGTGGAGAAGGCCCCTTCAACCTTCCACCGCATCCCATACGTTATTACCTGCGCCCACCCCGGATACCCACCCAGGCGATTTCGGTCCCTGACGCATTCGGCTCGATAGGGCGGACCCGGTCGACGACCAGGTGATGAACCGGATGCTGGCGGTCTGGATCGGCGACACCATCGACCAGGACGACAGGGCCTTCACCCACATGAAGGCGGCGGAGGCGGCCTGCCGCTATCCCGAGAACGACGACATCCTCACCTGCCGGGCGATCTGGGAAGCGATCAAGACGGATGTCCTCCCGGTCTGGATCCCCTTTGCCCGGCGGATACAGTCATCGGCGACCCAGAACCGCCGGAACCCCGCCATGCTCTTTGACCTGATCAAGTGCCATG
>MPOY01000376.1 GCA_001896715.1 Methanoculleus sp. EBM-46 | reverse complement strand
CGGCGCCCATCAAGCGGGACATCCGCGGTCCGGAAGGCCCTCCGCTCCATGTCGGCCGCAAAGACGACGATCTCCGTGATATCGTCTGTCAGGAGAGACTCCATGAAGACCCGGAGGTCGGCAAACGCTTTCCCGGCAGTCTCTTCCGCCGCAGGGACCCGATCGCCCGGGAGCCGGAAGTAGTGGTCGTAGGCCCCACCGTACCTGCCGCGGCCCATATTCGCCACGGTCGTCGCGACGCCGACGGTCCTGCCGCAGGGGTCGGTCACCTTCTTCCATACCTCGACGTCGATGTCGTAGCGAAACTGCTCCCCGGCGTAGCGGACGCTGTCGTCTTCCGGGTGGTGGATGACGGCGCCGATCTCGACCGGCATCATGACCGCCCGGCTGGTGCCGTAGACATACCCGAACTCGATATCGAGATACACGCTCCCCCCGCCCCCGACCGCCGCGGACTGCATACCAGAGAGAAGTATATTCGGAGACGACGAAAAGGTTTCCCGGCAAAGGTTTATCGGAGAGCACGAGAGCCTCTCTATACGAACAACAGGATACCCTGCACCAGACGACCATGAGCCTCGCCACCATCCGGGAAAAACTTCGTTTTGGCTCCTTCTTCCGGAGGAGAACCCCCGCAATCCGGGGGCCCGCCTCTCGCGACCGGGAGGCGGAGATGCGCGCGCTCCTCGCCCGCCCCCCGTTTGCTATCACCGATATCGCCGACGCCGCCCTCCCCCTCTACGACCGGGCGCTGACCCACCGGTCATACGCGAACGGCTCCGAGTACCCGATAGCGGCGGCCGACGACAACGAGCGGCTCGAGTTCCTGGGGAACTACGTCCTCGACTTCGTCATAGCCGACCACCTCTACGGGGAGTACGACCTTCCGCCCGGCGAGATGAACCGGCGGCTCCAGGTGACGAGGAACACCAAACTCGCCGATATCGTGCACCGGCAGGGCCTCGGCATCGACGGGCTCATCAGGAGGCGCGGGCAGGCGCCGACCGACTCGATCATCGCCGATGCGTTCGAGGCTCTCATCGGCGCCATATACGTCGACCGGGGCATCGGCGCGGCCCGGGAGGTGGTCCTCGCCATATTCGAGGACGAGATAGCCGGGTGCGACACCCGCCGGAACTACCGGGGGAGGCTCCAGGAGCTTGTCGCGCGAAAGGGCCTCGGCGGGATCGACTACATCTACCGCCGGACGGGTCCGGGGAGTTCTCCCGTCTGGGTCGCCCGGGTGATCGTCGGAGGGACGCCCCTCGGGAGAGGGGAGGCGCCGACCAAGCAGGGGGCGGCGATGCTCGCGGCAAGAGAGGCTCTCGGCCGCCTCGGGGAGGAGTGAGGTGCAGCCGTCCGGCCGGGATGCGACCGTCGCCGTCGCCAGGTGCGACGGTTACGCGCCGGACGAGGTCGATGCGGCCGTCCGCCGCGCGATCGATCTCGTCGGCGGCATGGAGCGGTTCGTCGCGCCGGGGGCGAAGGTGCTCCTCAAACCAAACCTCCTCCAGGGACAGGCGCCGGAGCGGTGCGTCACCACCCACCCGGCGGTCGTCGCCGCCGTCGCCCGCCTCCTCGCGGAGCGCGGGTGCCGGGTCGTCATCGCCGACAGCCCCGGGGCCGGGATCGTCTACAACGAACCGAACCTGCGGCGGGCATACTCGCGGAGCGGGTTCGCCGCGGTAGCGGAGGAGACCGGCGCCGTCCTGAACTACGACACCGGTTTCCGGGTCATACCTTTCCCGGAAGGCGAGATGGTAAAACAGTTTCCCATCATCGCCCCGGCCCTCGAGGCAGACGCGATCGTGGTCGTCTCGAAGGCAAAGACCCACATGTGGACCCGGATGACGGGTGCCGCAAAGAACCTCTTCGGTCTCGTACCGGGCCTCGAGAAACCGGTCTTTCACTACCGGTTCCGTGACGAGTACGCCTTCGGGAGTATGCTCGTCGACCTCAACGAGTGCATGAAACCCCGCCTCCAGATCGTGGACGCGGTCATCGGCATGGAGGGCGACGGCCCCCAGGCCGGCAGCCCGAGAACGATCGGGGCGATCCTTGCCGGGAGCGACTACGCGGCCGTGGACACCGTCCTTGCCCGGCTCATCGGCATGGACCCGCTCGAGATCGGCACCACCAGGAGCGCGGCCGCCCGCGGCCTCGTCGATCCTTCCGCCGTCCGGACGGTCGGCGACGACCCGGGGGAGTTCGTTGTCCCGGACTTCCGGAAACCCTCGACGTATGCGGGGGGCAGGGTGGGGACCTGGCGGCGGGTGGTCCTCGCCGTCGTCCAGCGGTTCGGAAGGACCTACGCACCCCGGCCCGGCGTGATAGCGCCGGCGTGCATCGGGTGCGGGAAGTGCGAGCGCATCTGCCCGGTGCACGCGATCACCGTCACCGAGGGCAGGGCGACGGTCGACCTCTCGCGCTGCATCCGGTGCTACTGCTGCCACGAGATCTGCACCGAGCACGCTATCGCCCTCTCGCGGGGCTTCACGGGGAGACTCCTTGCCCGCCTGCTCGGGTGAGCGGAGCCGGGCCAAAACCCTCATCTGGTATGGGAGACGAGCAGGTGCCATGCCGTGCCCGTTCTGCAACCCGGCCCCGGAGGATATCGTGGCGAGAAACGACCTCTGCTACGCCCTCTACGACATCCACCCGGTCACCACCGGCCACCTGCTCGTCATACCGTTCCGGCACGTGGCGAGTTACTTCGATACGACCGACGAGGAGAAGATGGCCCTTGCCCGGCTCATCGACGAGTGCCGGGCGATGACCGACCATAACCTCGCCCCCGACGGCTACAACATAGGCGTCAACGTCGGAGAGGCCGCGGGGCAGAACGTCATGCACGTCCACGTCCACTTCATACCGCGCTACCGGGGCGACGCCGCCGGAGAGCACGAAGGAGGCGTGCG
>MPOY01000013.1 GCA_001896715.1 Methanoculleus sp. EBM-46 | reverse complement strand
GAGAAGCGCCGGATCGAGCGCGACCTCTCCGAGGCCGAGAGCACGCTCTTTGCGCGGCGCTCGGCTCTTGACCGGCTGCAAAAGGAGATCCGGGAGAACCAGCAGAGCCTGATGCGCCTTGAGGCGCAGCAGCAGGCGCAGGGCGATGCCGGCGGGAAGGCGATGGACGCCATCCTCGGCATGGAGGGGGTCCACGGCACCGTGGCGCAGCTTGGCCGGGCGCCGCCGGAATACGCGACCGCTCTCGACGTGGCGGCGGCCGGAAGGCTCCGCTGGGTGATCGTCGATACCGACGGGATCGCGTCCGACGCGATCCGCTACTTAAAGGACAACCGCCTCGGGCGGGTCACCTTTCTGCCGCTCAACAAACTTCGCCCGCCCGTCCTCTCGCCGCTCGAGGCGGACCCGGGCATCGTCGGGTACGCAGTCGACCTTCTTGAGTTCGACCCGGCGTTCGAGCGCGCCTTCCGCGTCGTCTTCGGCGCGACGGTGGTGGTGGATACCCTCGAGCGGGCGCGGCGGTTGATGGGCCGCTACAGGATGGTCACGCTCGAGGGTGACTTCGTCGAGAAGACCGGCGCCATGACCGGCGGTTCCCAGGCAAAGAAGGTCCGGGGGTTCGGGGTGGCGGTCGACGACGAGGTCGCACGGATCCGTGCGGTGCTTGCCGATCTGGAGGCGGAAGCAGCGGAGATCGAGGCGTCCATACGCCGCTTTGCGGCGGCCGCCGAGGCGAAGCGCTCGGAGAGGAGCGCGGTCGATGAGCAGGTTGCACGCTACCGCATGCTCGCGGAAGAGTTCTCGAAGCGCACGGACGTGCTTGCCGGCGAAAAAGAGAGCCTCGCAAAGACCCTGGAGGGGATGCTCCTCGAGGCGAAGGCCGGCGGCGAGGAGCTCGCCCGGCTCGAGGCGGACCGCGAGCGCGTATCCGCCGAGGTCGCAGGCCTCTCCGCGGAGGTCGACGCCCTCAAGAAGAAACTGGACGATACGGAGATCCCCGCGCTCACCGAGCAGTACGAGCGGCACCGGCGATCGGTCGAGGATATCGAGCGCCGGCTCCGGAACAAGGATGCGGATATAACCGACGCCAAACGGGAGCGGCAGCATTTCGCGAACCGGGCCGAGGAGCTCGCCGCGGAGCGGGACCGCCTGACGGCGAAGAACCAGGAGATCGACGGCGAGATCGCCGCCACCACGGAGCAGATTGAGGGCCTGCGCCGCCTGACCGTGCAGCTCGAGGCCCGCCAGAAGGAGTTCTCAAACGAGCTTGCCGGCCTGCATGGCGAACGGGACCGCATACTCGAAGAGATCCGGGCTCTGGACAGGCAGGCCCTCGACCTCTCGGGTGCGATGGAGAAGGCCCGGATGCAGATCGACGCTCTCATGGAGCGTGAGCGCTCCCTCATCGAGGAACTTACGGCGCTCCGCGAGCAGGCCGGCGACGTGGAGTCCGATCTCGATCTTGCCGCGATCGATGCCGGGATCGCGGAGGCCGAGCGGGCGTTGAAGAAGATCGGCGCGGTGAACATGCTCGCGATCGATGAGTGCGACCGGGTCGGTGCGCGCGTCGAGGAGCGGACGGCAAAGAAGGAGGTGCTCTCGCGGGAGCGGATGATGCTGCTGGAGCGGATCGAGCGCTATGAGAAGATGAAGTACGAGGCGTTCATGACGGCGTTCACGGCGATCGATACGAACTTCCGGGAGATCTTCGCGCGGCTGACGGAGGGGAGCGGGCGCCTGGTCCTTGAGAATGAGGACGACCCGTTTGCCGGCGGCATGACGTTTGCCGTGCAGCCCCGCGACAAAAAGGTCCACCTCCTCTCCGCGCTCTCGGGGGGCGAGAAGTCGCTCACCACGCTCGCGTTCATCTTCTCGATCCAGCAGTACATGCCCGCGCCGTTCTACGCGCTGGACGAGGTGGATATGTTCCTCGATGGAAACAACGTCGGCCGGATAGCCGCCATGATCAGCGACCTCTCCGGGAACGCGCAGTCGATCATCGTCTCGCTCCGAAAGCCGATGATCGAGAGCGCCGATCGCATCGTGGGCGTGACGATCCGCCCCGACAAGAGCACCTACGTGACGGGCGTGCAGAACAATGGATGAGGAACCGGTCGAGATCCTGGCGGGCATGGCCGAACGGGGCGAGATCGATCCCTGGAACGTCGATATCGTGGACGTGACGGACCGGTTCCTCGCCGAGCTCGACCGCCGGAAGGAACTGGACCTGCGCGTCTCGGGGAGGACGCTCTTTTACGCCGCGTGCCTGCTGCGCCTGAAGTCGGAGTACCTCGAGGGGTGGAGCGAGGAGGAAGACGATGAACCGGCTCTCGATGAGGAGGAGGATGGGTTTCCGGGCATCGACTTCGACTTCGGCACCGATGACGGGACCGAACCCATAGAACGCCTGGAACGCGAGATCCAGCGCCG
>MPOY01000014.1 GCA_001896715.1 Methanoculleus sp. EBM-46 | reverse complement strand
TTCCCGGATGCCGGCGTCACGGCATCCGATATCGCCGTCGTCGTCTGGGCGCTGCCGCAGACCGCCGCAACGCGGCGCGACCACCGTGCATGCACGGCTCTTCCCTCGCGGCGCTGGAGCCTTGCCCGCCATTACGGAGAAGCGGTGAACGACCGCATCCGCGACCACCTCGCCCGGACGCTCACCAATGCCGGATACCCGGCCGTCGCCCCGGCCAGGCTCCCGGTGTTCCGGCGAGAGACCTCTGAGCGGTTCGGCATCGCCTCGCGCTGGTCGGAGCGGCACGCCGCCTATGCCTCGGGCCTCGGCACCTTCGGCCTCTGCGACGGCCTGATCACGGAGCGGGGCAAGGCGGTGCGCCTCGGGTCGGTCGTGGCCGCGATAAATCTTCCCGCAACGCCGCGGCCGTATAGCAACAGGACCGCATACTGCCTCCACTTCTCCGGAGATGAGTGCGACGCCTGCATCCGCCGTTGCCCCGCAGGCGCGATCTCGGCGGACGGCCACGACAAGGAGCGATGCTTTGCGTACATTCGGGAGATGATGGTGCCCTTCGTCGAGAGCGATATCGGCATCCCGGTCACGAGCTGCGGCCTCTGCCAGACCGGCGTGCCCTGCGAGGGGCGGCGGCCGCGATAATGGGGTATTCTGCCGCGGTGGCCTCTTCATCTCCCGGCCCTGGCAGAGGGCGGCCATGACCGTGCCGGCGCGGTGAAGAAGGATGGTGCAGGCCGGCTCTACCGGAGACGTCACGATGTCGCCCGGGATCATCGCCGATCGCGATGGATCGGGTACAATGGTAGAAAGATGGCCCGGTGCCGGCTCGGGCCAACCTATATATTGTGGGATCGCCATCGGGCTGCAGCGTGGGGGTGATGGGTCAGGATATTCACCCTGCCGTGAGTCCTTCTCCACCGTATCCACCCTGCTCACCGGTCTTTTGGGGCGCGGCGTGGCGCCCCTCTGCCGGCCATACCATTGACTTCACCGTTCTCTGCCGGGATGAAACCCGGACGCGCACGCCCTCATGCCGGAGCCTCGCCCCCACACGAGGGCCGGCGAGGTTTGCAGGTTATCAGGAGGTATCGGTATGAAACGATTCATACGTACAATGGCAGTTGCTGCTGTTCTGGTCATCGCCATCGTGCTTGCTACAGGCGCAGCCTCAGCACAACTCTTCCCGCCCGGACCGGGACCAATGACGCCCGAACCGGGGCCAGGACCGGCCGGGGCGACCGCGATCACGAGCGGGCCGGGGGACAACGAGTTTCCTGCGGTCTCAGGGAATACCATCGTCTGGTTCGACAACACCACTAAATCGGTCAAGGTCTATGATGTTGCATCCGGACGGAGCCTGACGATTCCGGGGAACAACACCTATGCGCTGGTATCCATGCGGCAGGTGGATGTCTCAGAGAACCACGTTGTCTGGGCCGGCATGAGCGCCGCGACGATGACGTCTGATATCTACCTTTACGATATTGCAAGTGGTTCGGTGACACCGCTCACGAGTGGCCAGGGCTACCAGATGTTTCCAGCGATAATGGATAACCTCATCTTCTGGGACCAGATCGATATGGCGACCGGGAAGGGCGAGATCTACTGGTATAACATTGCTAACGGGCACACCGGTTCGCTTCTTAAAAATTCATCGATTAACCAGCTCTTCCCGGCCGCTGGCGGGGGTTTCGTAACATGGCTCGATGATGGGAAAGTCAGTGGTCGCCTCGATTTTCGCTGGTCTTCACTCCAGACCGGGAATATAACACGCTTGATCTCGACGAGCAGTGTAATCAGTCCCCCCGCGGTATCGAGCGATGGGAGATGGATCGTCTGGACTGCTATGGATGAGGCTGGGAATGCTCCCTACCTGCGCATGCTGGATACCACCACCAAGAAGATACAGAAGATCACCGGTGAGGGAGCCATGCCGGTCAATCCCGCCGTCGATGGCGACTTTATCGTCTGGACCGATTACCGGAACGGAAACGGCGATATCTATCTCTACGATATCCAGAGCG
>MPOY01000214.1 GCA_001896715.1 Methanoculleus sp. EBM-46 | reverse complement strand
GCCGCCGTCGGGGTTACTACAGGACTTTCATCCCGGACTCCGCTGATTGCAAAGAGCGAGAACCCGGGGCTTGTCGCCCCGAAGGTGACCGTCGCCCCGGCATCATCCACGACCCACGTCGGGAGGGGTTCCCACGCCGTGCCGTTGTAGCGGTAGAGGACGATCTCGTCCGGGGCGAATCCCTGTTCCGCGAGCCACGCGGTCGGGATGCTGAAGGTGATGTTTGCGCCGGTGATCTCCTCGAACCGGGCCGGCGTCAGTTCGATGTACTGGTACGGGCTTCCCGGCGCCGGGGAGATGCCGGGTGCGGGGGAGGACTGTTTCCACCCGGTAACGATCAGCATGGTAAGCCCCGTGCCGGTCGCGGTGACGGTACTCACGGCGGAGTCTCCGCCGACGTTATAGCCGCCGCCCGGCCCGACCGTCGAGCCGCCGCCACCGCCGCCGCCACCGCCGGAGGAGGACGGTGACGTGACGGTGATGGATTTACGCAGGCTGTCGAATCCGAAGTCGTTGTATGCCTGCAGCGTCACCGTGTAGGTGCCGGGTTCGGTGTAGGTGTGCGTGGGGTTCTCTGCCGTTGATCCGGCGGGCTGGAGGCGCCAGACGTCGTTCCGGTATCCGTTATTGAACCCGCCCATGAGTATGATGCTCCCGTCCGGCATCACGACGCTGGCGAACATGCTTCTTGCCGGCCAGGCACTCGCGTTCACGAGCGTCCAGGTTGCACCTCCGTCGGTCGACCGCCAGACGTCGTCCTGGAATTCGCCGCCGTTTCCGCCCATGAGGACGGTGCTTCCGTCCGGCATCGCGACGGCGGTGTGATACCGTCTCCCCGTCCATTCAGCGTGCTCGGTCACCTGCGTCCATGTTGCTCCGCCGTCGGTCGACCGCCAGGTGTCGTTCAGGTATTCGTAGCTCTCCTCACCGCCCGTGAGCACGATGCTCCCATCCGGCAGCGCGACAGCGGCGTTGCCGTACCGTGCCGTCCATTCGGCGTGCTCGGTCACCTGCGTCCATGTTGCTCCGCGGTCGGCCGATCGCCAGATGTCGTTCAGGTATTTGTCGCCGTTATTCCCTCCCATGATTATGATGTTCTCGTCCGGCAGCGCAACGCTGCTGTGGAATTCCCTTCCCATCCACCCGGAACTTGCGTTCATGAGCGTCCACGATGCGCCGTAATCGTCCGACCGCCATGTGTCGTTCTGGCATTTGCTGCCGTCGGCAACCCCTCCCATGAGCACGATGCTCCCATCCGGCAGCGCGACAGCGGCGTGACCGTTTCTTACCGTCCAGTTGGCGTCGGGCAACTGCGTCCATGTTGCTCCGCGGTCGGTCGATCGCCAGGTGTCGTTCACACGGGTGGACCCGCTGGCGATCCCGCCCATGATTACGATGCTCCCGTCCGGCAGCGCAACGCTGTCATGCAGGAGTCTCTTCGGCCAGGCACTCTCGTTCACCCGCTCCCACGGCCCCTCATACGTCTCGTCGCCGAAGTACCACGTCCACCCGTCCGGGTCGCCGGTCGATTCATCGGTGAACTTCACGGTGAGCGGCGCGGGGCCGGAGAGCGGCGTGGCGCTGAACCCGGCCTCGGGCGGTGGCGGCGTGACCGTGATATAGGCTACCTTTTGCGTGACGTTGTGGCCGTCGTCGTTGTATGCCTGCAGCGTCACCGTGTAGGTGCCGGGTTCGGTGTAGGTGTGCGTGGGGTTCCGAGTTTGATTTCCGGCGGTTTTGAGGCGCCAGACGTCGTTCAGAGAGACTCCCATGCCCTCATCCCACCCGCCCATGATTATGATGCTCCCGTCCGGCATCACGACGCTGGTGTGGTAGTACCGCCCCGTCCACCCGGCATCAGGCAACTGTGTCCAGGTTTCGCCGCCGTCGGTCGACCGCCAGGTGTCGTTATAGCCCACGCCACCCCCGCCCATGATTACGATGCTCCCGTCCGGCATCACGACGCTGCTGTGGCCGTCCCGTTTCGACCATTCGGCATCAGGCAACTGTGTCCAGTTCCCACCGTAATCGTCCGATTGCCAGACGTCGTTCAGGAAATGGTGGCTATTGCCGTCCCAGTACGTCCCGCCCATGATTACGATGCCCCCGTCCGGCATCACGACGCCGGTGTGGTAGTACCGCCCCGTCCACCCGGCATCAGGCAACTGTGTCCAGGTTTCGCCGCCGTCGGTCGACCGCCAGGTGTCGTTATAGCCCGCGCCACCCCCGCCCATGATTACGATGCTCCCGTCCGGCATCACGACGCTGGTGTGGCCGGCCCGTTTCGTCCATTCGGCACTCGGGTTCACGCACGTCCATGTCTTTCCGCCGTCGTCCGACCGCCAGATGTCCTTCAGGGTTCCCGGGCCGCCGCTCCCGCCCATGAGTATGATGTTCTCGTCCGGCATCACGACGCTGCTGTGCCTGAGCCGTTCCATCCACCCGGAACTTTCGTTCACGCATTCCCATGTCGTGCCGTAATCGTCCGACCGCCAGGTGTCGTTATAGGCATCGCTATCCACGTCGTACCCGCCCATGAGCACGATGCTCCCGTCCGGCAGCACGACGCTACTGTGGTCGTACCGTTTCGGCCAGGCACTCTCGTTCACCCGCTCCCACTCCCCCTCATACGTCTCGTCGCCGAAGTACCACGCCCACCCGTCCGGGTTGCCGGTCGATTCATCGGTGAACTTCACGGTGAGCGGCGCGGTGCCGGTAGTCACGTTGCCGGTGAAATCCGCCGTGGGCCCTGCAGCGCTCACCGTGCCGATAGAGATTGAAAAAACCATAACTACCAGGCATAGCCCCATCACGAGGGTGCGCCTGAAGTGTTGCCTCATCATCAAGTAATATACAATGAATTCGCAACGATATGCGTTTCGTTTTCACCCCGCACAGGGCGGCGTTTTTTCGAAAAATGCGTCAGT
>MPOY01000183.1 GCA_001896715.1 Methanoculleus sp. EBM-46 | reverse complement strand
GCGCCGGGCCGCCCGGTTCTGGTAAGGCGGTCCGCCTGTCGGGTCCGGCAACCGGATCTCCGGTAGATCCGGTATGACAGGGCCTGCTCGCTCCATAGCAGGGCGCTAAAGCCTCTGGTACAGCATACCAGGGATCCTGCACGATACGACCACGGAGTGTCATGACGACCCGCCTGCCTGAAAGACCGGGAACCCTTCCCGGCCCGTGCCAGCCGATCGCCCTCCTGATCGGCGCGGTGATCTGCCTTCTGCTCGCCCAGAGCGTTGCTGCGGCGCCGCTCTTTGTGGCGGCGAGCGACAGCAGCCCGGCAGACAGGGCACAGGCGGATTACACCTGCGACGGGGTAGACGACCAGGTGGAGATCCGGGCAGCACTTGCTGCTCTGCCGGGCGGAGGCACGGTTGCCCTCGCAAATGGGACATTCAACTGTTCCGGGAGCCTCATACCCCGGGCGAACACGACGCTTCGTGGGGAGGGGCCGGATGCGACGTTCATTCTGTTCCGCGAGAACGGGAGGCTCAATGTCTCGGAAGAGCATATCACCCTGGATGGGTTTCAGATCGCAGGGGCCGACTACAAGAATATGAGCACGGATACGACGCTCGACCTCGGCCGGTGGCTCGGTGTCCTCACCATCTATGCGAGCCATACAAAGGTTCGAAACGTCACGGGCACTGCCGATGCGAGCATCCAGGCGGTCTTCCTCCTGCTCCACAACCCCAACGTCTACGCATCCGTCCTTGAAGACGTCGAGTTCACGAACTGCCGTGCCGTGGATACCGGGACCTACGGGTTCCTCCACAACGCCTGGGGATCGGAGAACACAACGATCCGGAACATCCGCTACGAGAACTGCTCCGCCATCAACTGTGGCAGGTACGGGGCGTTCAACGCCTGGGTGACCGGGTTTGACTTTGCCGAGCAGAACAACATCGAGGGCCTCAGGGTGAGCAACTGCTCCGCCAGGGGGAGCCTTGAGTCCGGGTTTCACTTCGAGTGGGATGCGGAGAAGCGGGATTGTGTCTTCATCAACTGCGTGAGCACGGAGAACGGGCAGAAACCCTGGCCCGAGACCTACCTGGTGGGCGACCCGCACTACTTCGGGGCCGGCTTCTACCTCCCCGGCGGACGGGTATCCCTGGTGAACTGCCATGCAGGGGATAACAGGGCGTTTGGTTACTTTATAGGCAATCCGGACGGGATGCTCCTCTACAACTGCACCGAGAACGGCACCGGACGCTCCCCTATCTTCGGCTGGTCTGCGCGACCTATCGCCTACTGCATACTCCAGTCGCTGCCGGTCACGAAGAATCCATCCGTCGTGATGGACCACTGCAGCAGCCTCGACACGAACGGGTGGGGCCTTTTCATCTGCGGCGCATCGAACGTGCTCATCAGAAACTTCACCATGACCGATCCGGCTGGCATCAGGGGGGTCGGGGCGATGCTGGGATGTCCCGGGGATGAACTCCCGGTGAACTCGACGATCGGGGTGGGCATCTCTCACTCGGCCATCGATCTTGCCGCATCGGG
>MPOY01000296.1 GCA_001896715.1 Methanoculleus sp. EBM-46 | reverse complement strand
GCGTTCTTGCTCGTGAGCGCATCGGGGTGCAGGTCGATCTCATAGCCGCCCTCGCGGGCGAAGGCATCCCTGACCACATCCTGCTCGTGCTCGTCGAGGTCGAAGAAGACCAGTTTTACCATGGGTCCCCTCACTCCCGCGAAGCCATGTAGGAGGCGATGTCGACCATTCTTTTTGCGTACCCATACTCGTTGTCGTACCAGACCAGGACCCGGGCCATCCGCCCGTCGACGACGCCCGTGGATCGGCCGTCGATGACCCCGGAGTGCGGGTCGCCTATGATGTCGGCCGATACGAGCGGGTCATCGGTGTAGGCGAGGTAGCCCTTCATTTTTCCATCCGCAGCCTGCTTCATCGCGGCGTTCACGGCGTCGGTGGTCGTCTCTCGCTTCAGTTCTGCGGCGATATCGACGACCGACCCGTCGGGGATGGGGGCCCGGATTGCTATCGCATCCATCTTTCCGGTGAGTTCGGGGAGGACGCGGGTGGTGGCGACGGCGGCGCCGGTCGTCGTCGGTATGAGCGAGACGGCCGCGGCACGTCCCCGGCGGGGCTTCTTCGTTGCCCGGTCGACCAGCGCCTGGGTAGCGGTGTAGGCATGGATCGCCGTCGCCATCAGCCGCTCGACGCCGAACGAGTCGTTGAGGACCTTTGCCGCCGGTGCGAGCGCGTTGGTCGTGCAGGAGGCGTTGGATATGATAGTATGTTTTGCGGGGTCGTAGGCACTCTCGTTGACGCCGAGCACGACCGTCAGGTCCGCGTCGGGCGAGGGTGCGCTGATGGCGACCCGTTTCGCCCCGGCATCGATGTGTTTTGCCGAGCCCGCCCGTTCGGTGAAGTGTCCGGTGCACTCAAGCACCAGATCCACGCCAAGATCGCCCCACGGAAGGCGTGCGGGATCTCTGTCGTGCAGCACCCGCACCTCTTTTGACCCCAATTTGAGGCGATCCGAACCGGCCTCGATTGAGAAGGGCGCCCGCCCGTGGACCGAGTCGTACTTCATCAGGTAGGCGAGCTCTTCTGTCGGGTTTGGGTCGTTTACCGCGACGATCGCGATGTTATCCGGCGGATCGGTGATATAGTTGGAGAGGATCTTCCGCCCGATCCGCCCGAACCCGTTGATGGCAACCTTCTTCATGACACTTCCCCCCTGTCAGACAGGTGGTCTCCCCTCTACAGGATGGTATATATGATCTTCTACCACCGGGTTCTGCCCCGGAAAGTGAGCGAAG